>OZ245859.1:4610000-4763146 GCA_965229085.1 Kaistia sp.
AAAACGGCGACTCATAGGAGCGTGTCTGTTCGGAGGAATCCGTTGCTATGACCTTGGCCGCATCGGCAATATCGAGCCCGAGCTCATGGCTCTGCATGGTCTTCGGACCAACGGTATTAATATGAGCGCCAGACTTCAAATCTGAAGCGGTGACCACTGGTCGACTACTGGAGGTGGCGCAGATGACGATATCGGCGTCATTCACGGCTTCTTTGGCGCATTCCGCGGGCCTGATGTCTATGCCGAGTTCGTGTTGCATTTCCCGAGCGAAGGCGACTCGATTTATCTCATCACGGCTATAGACCCGAGCGACTGTGATGTTGCGAACGGCAGCTGCAGCTGCGAGTTGGGTTCGTGCTTGGAGTCCGCTGCCCAGCACGCCGACGATTCGAGCCTTGGGCGAACTGAGGTGCCGAATGGCCACCCCGCCGATCGCACCGGTCCTGATGGCACCCAGCCGCTCTCCAAGAATAAGACCTTTCAGCCTTGCGTCGTCCGCAGACCATACGGCTACGATCTGGGTGTGCTCGGCTCCCTCAAATGTCTCGTAGACCCGAAAGCCCGCGAGGGGTTTCTCTCCAGCAATTCCCCCTACCGTAAAAACCAGATCCCCGCGTCCGGGAAAATGCACTTGATGCCTTGGCGGAGACACGGCTTTACCATGAGCGCGAGCGAGGAAGGCACTTTCTACTGCGTCGATCGCAACCTTCATGAACGAGCCACCGACCAGATCATCGTCTTTCAAAATTATCGTCACGGCAAAGCTCCAATGCTTCGAAAGCTATACGACCTCAAGTGCACTTGAGGTCAATAGGTCCGCTTGGAATTCGCGCTCTGTTGGGGGCGGGCGGTTTGAGAGGAAAATCGCGAGCCCCAGATCGAAGCCCGGGGCCTCGACATCAACGCCGCAAGCGGGAGATATCCAGTCCTGAATCCGGCACCTTCTGGACGTCGATCCGTCCTAGCCTCCGGTCTGCGGCTTTCCTATATTGCGCCCGGCACAGGCGACAACGGAGATCCGACTTGCAATCCCTCGAAGCCCTGATCGAACGCGTCATTCTCGGCAGTCGATGGATTTTGGTCATCTTCAATTTCGGGCTTGCCGCAGCGCTGCTCCTCTACGCGTTCGCCTTCGTGATGAAATTCATCAAGATCGCGACCGGCGTGCTGACGGCGGACGAGAACGACATGATCCTCTCGATGCTCAGCCTGATCGACGCGACCCTCGTCGCGAGCCTCATCCTGATGGTGATGGTCTCGAGCTATGAGAATTATGTGAGCCGGCTCGACAATGCCGATGTGAAGCTCTCCTGGCTCGGCAAGCTGGATGCCGGCAGCCTCAAGATCAAGGTCGCCTCGTCGATCGTCGCGATCTCGTCGATCCACCTCCTGCAGGTGTTCATGAACGCGACCAGCTATGACAACACCAAGATCATGTGGTCGGTGATCATGCACCTGACATTCGTCGTTTCGGCCCTGCTGCTCGGCGTGCTCGACCGCATCTCCGCGAAAGGCGACGCCCATGGCAAGCCGTGAGGGCGAGCCGCTGCGGTTGTCGCTGATTGCGGCCGTTGCCGAGAACGGCGTCATCGGCGCCGATGGCGCCATGCCATGGAAGCTCTCGACCGATCTTCGCCGCTTCCGTTCGATCACGACCGGCAAGCCGGTGATCATGGGGCGCAAGACCTATCTCTCGATCGGGCGGCCGCTGCCGAACCGCGTCAATATCGTCGTCTCGCGCGACGCGTCGTTTGATCCTGATGGCGTCGTCGTCGTGCCGACGCTCGAGGCGGCGGTCTCGGCCGCGATTGCGGCTGCTGCCGCGTCCGACATGGTCGAGGCGGTGGTGATCGGCGGCGGCGAGATCTATCGCGCCTTCCTGCCGCAGGCTGACCGGCTCTATATCACCCATGTCGAGGCAGCGCCTGACGGCGACGTCTCGTTTCCGCCGATCGAACCGGCGCTCTGGCGCGAGGTTTCGAGCGAGGCGGTTCCCGCTGGACCCGGCGACAGCGTCGCCACGCGCTTCACGGTCTATGAACGCATCGGCAATGCGGCGGCTTTTCGTTGACAGCGATGCCGCTGCACCCCACTTCTGACCACGGCGGAGCTGTGTGCGATGCGGCGGCGGGGGCCTCTCCTGTCGACGCCCCATTGTTTTGCCCGGCGCGGCCCTTCGGCCACGTCCGCTGAATCATCGACGAAGGAGCACAGATGCCCTGGAGCAACCAGACGGGCGGCGGATGGAAGGGAAACAACAATGGCGGCCCATGGGGACAAGGTCCCCGGTCGAGCGGCCCCAATCCGCCGGATCTCGAGGAACTCCTTCGCCGCAGTCAGGACAAGCTTCGGCGCGTCCTGCCGGGCGGCGGCGGTCGTTCGGGGGGCGGGTTCAATCCAGTGCTCGTGCTGGTCGCGGCGGCGCTAGTCGTCGCCTTCATCGGCTATAACTTCTTCACCTTCCGCGTCGAGGCTGACGAGCAGGGCGTTGTGCTGCGCTTCGGCCAGTATGAGCGTGATGCCAAGCCAGGCCTCAATCTGCGCTGGCCCTATCCGATTGAAACCGTCTACACGCCGCAGGTTACGCGCGTGAACCGGATCACGATCGGCTCCAGCCAGGAAGGCGCCACCGCCGGCCGGAACATTCCCCAGGAAAGCCTGATGCTGACCGGCGACGAGAACATCGTCGACATCGATTTCACGGTGTTCTGGGTCATCAACAACGCCCGCGATTATCTGTTCAACATCCAGAGCCCCGAAGGCACTGTCCGCGCCATCGCCGAGAGCGCCATGCGCGAGGTGATCGGCCGGTCGGATATCCAGCAAGTGCTGACCGAGCAGCGCCTCAGCATCCAGGACACCGTGCTGAAGCTGATGCAGGCCAAACTCGACCAGTACAAGGCTGGCATCACCGTCACCCAGGTGCAGCTGATGAACGTCGCTCCGCCTCCGGAGGTCATCGACGCCTTCCGCGATGTGCAGGCGGCGGCGCAGGACCAGGAGCGGCTTCGCAACGAGGCGCAGACCTACGCCAACCGTGTCATTCCCGGCGCGCGCGGCCAGGCCTCGCAGACGGTCGAGGCGGCCAACGCCTACCGCGACCAGACCATCGCCATCGCGCAGGGACAGGCAGCCCGTTTCGTGAAAGTCTATGAATCCTACAAGCTGGCGCCTGAAGTGACGCGCGAGCGCATCTATCTCGACACCATGGCCGAAATCTTCGGCAAGACCGACAAGGTGATCGTCGATCAGAAGAGCGGCGGCGTTGTGCCCTATCTGCCACTGCCGGCGTTGACCGGTGCTGCGCCCGCCACGGGGACTACCCCGCAAACGGGCACGACCAGCCAGGGAGCGCAGCCATGAAGGGCGGCTTCTTCGGCGGGCTCGGCCTCGCAATCCTGATCGTTCTGGCGATTATCGGCTATTCCAGCCTCTTCGTCGTCGACCAGACCCAGCAGGCGCTAGTGCTGCGCTTCGGTAATCCTGTTCGCGTCGTCTCGGAACCCGGCCTCTACGCCAAGGTGCCGCTGGTCGACAATGTCGTGATGATCGACAAGCGGTTGCTCGATATCGATGCGCCGCCGATCGAGGTCATCGCGCGCGACCAGAAGCGCCTCGTTGTCGATGCCTTCGGTCGTTACCGGATCACCGATCCGCTGCTGTTCTACCAGGCAGCCGGATCGATCGAGGTCGCCGAATCCCGGCTTTCCGTGATCCTCAACTCGGCGATCCGCGGCGCCGTCGGCCAGATGGACTTCGCGAATATCGTGCGCGAGGGCCGGGCCGGGCTGATGGAGACGATCACGCGGCAGGTCAATGCCGAGGGACGCCAGCTCGGCGTCGACGTCATCGACGTGCGTATCCGCCGCGCCGATCTGCCGGCTGAAAACAGTGCTGCTGTGTTCCAGCGTATGCAGACCGAGCGGCAGCGCGAGGCGACGGATATCCGTTCGCGCGGCGAGCAGGAGGCCCGCACGATCCGTGCCCAGGCCGACAGGCAGGCCACGGTGATCGTTGCCGATGCTAACCGTCAGGCCGACGAGTTGCGCGGCGACGGCGATGCGCAGGCCAACCGGGTGTTCGCGCAGGCGTTCAACCAGGACAAGGACTTCTTCGGCTTCTATCGGTCGATGCAGGCCTATATCGACGGGCTGAAGGGCGACAACACCCGCCTCGTCATCTCGCCGGACATGCCGTTCTTCCGCTACCTGAACGATCCGGCGATCCTTGCGCCCGTGCCGCCTCCGGCAGCGCTGACGCCGCCGGCACCGGCGGCCGCCACGCCGCCCCCCGCACCAGCCCCCGCCCAGCCGTGATCGGCGGGGCGGACCAGGCATGAACGATGTCGTTGCGGCGTTCGGCCTCGTTCTGGTGATTGAGGGGCTGCTCTATGCGGCAGCCCCTCCGCTCGCCAAGGCGATGATGAAGCGGGGACTTGCCGTGCCCGATGCACAACTTCGGCTCATGGGCCTCGTCGTCCTCGCAGCCGGGGTTGGCATCGTCGGGCTCGCACGGCTCTGACGGCGGGCTTGCGCCGACGCGCCCGCGCGTGGCTTATGCTTCAAGGGGCTGCGGGATGGAGATGGACATGACCGGTCGGGCCGTTTCTCGTGCGACGCAGCCTTGGCACCGCCTCCGGGCCGCCGTCGCCCGCCTCGGGCTCGCGGCGCTGATCGCCGCGCTTCCGGCGCTGGCCGTGCCGGCTTCGGCCACAAGCGGGCCAGCCTCCGTGGCCGATCTCGCCTCGGGACTCCTCGATGCCGTGGTCAATATCTCGACTTCGCAGACCGTGGAGGGGACGCGCGGCATGCCTGCGCCGCAGACGCCGGACGGTCTGCCATTTCAGGAATTCTTCAACGATTTCTTCAAGAAGCCGAAGGACGGCGCTGACGCCGAGCCGCCGAAGCGGCGCGTTCAGTCGCTCGGCTCGGGCTTCGTCATCGATGCCGCCGGCATCATCATCACCAATAATCACGTCATCGAGGACGCTGACGAGATCGTTGCCAATTTCAGCGACGGCTCCAAGCTGACCGCGACGCTGCTGGGCAAGGACGAGAAGACCGATATTGCCGTGCTGCAGGTGAAGCCCAATCCGCTGAAGCCGCTGAAGGCGCTGCGCTTCGGCGACAGCGACAAGATGCGCGTCGGCGACTGGGTGATGGCGATCGGCAATCCGTTCGGCCTCGGCGGAACTGTGACGATCGGCATCGTTTCGGCCCGCAATCGGGACATAAACTCCGGTCCCTATGACAATTTCATCCAGACTGACGCCGCCATCAACCGTGGCAACTCCGGCGGGCCGCTGTTCAACATGGATGGCGAGGTCATCGGCATCAATACGGCGATCATCTCGCCCTCGGGCGGCTCGATCGGCATCGGCTTCGCCATTCCCTCCGATGCCGCGCTGCATGTCGTCGACCAGCTCCGCCAATATGGCGAGACGCGGCGCGGCTGGATCGGCGTGCGCATCCAGCAGGTGACCGACGAGATCGCTTCCAGCCTGTCGATGGGCCCGGCGCGCGGCGCACTGGTCGCCGGCGTCACCGAAGACGGGCCGGCCGCTGCGGCGAAGATCGAGCCGGGCGATGTCATCATTTCCTTCAACGGCAAGCCGATCACCGAGATGCGCGACCTGCCGCGCCTTGTCGCCGACACGTCCATCGACGCGGTGGTCGATGTCGTGGTTGTGCGCGAGGGCGCCGAGGTGACACTGAAGGTGAAGGTTGGGCGGATGACCGAGCCGGTCGAAGCGGCCGCAGCGCCCGAAGCCAAGGATGCGACCCCGCCGGCCCCCGAGGCTCCGGCGCCGCCGGACACGCCGCCGGCCGCGCCCTCGCCGATGCTGGGGCTGACGCTCTCGCCGCTCACCGAGGCGCTGCGCAACCGCTACACGATCGGCAAGGACGTGAACGGCGTCGTCGTCACGGACGTCGTCGCTGGAAGCAGCGCCGACGAAAAGGGGATCGCGCCTGGCGAGGTCGTGGTCGAGATCGCGCAGGAGCCGATGTCGAAGCCGGAGGATGTGATGGCTCGGATCGAGGCGTTGAAGAAGGACGGCCGCAAGGTGGCCCAGCTTCTCATCGCCAGCCCCACCGGCGAGCTCAGGTTCGTCTCGCTCGCGATCGACGAATAGGCTTTTGCCGATGTCGGGGGTTCACGACGTCATCGTTGTTGGCCTCGGCGGCATGGGCTCGGCCGCCTGCTGGCAATTGGCGCGGCGGGGCGAGCGCGTGCTCGGGCTCGAGCGGTTCGATATCGGCCACCAGATGGGGTCATCGCACGGGCTGAACCGCATCATCCGCCTCGCTTATTTCGAGCATCCCTCCTATGTGCCGCTGCTCAGGCGCGCCTATGAACTCTGGCGCGAGGCGGAGGGGCTTGCCGGCGAACAGCTTCTCTTCATCACCGGCTCGCTCGATGCCGGGCCGATTGGCTCGCGCGTCGTCGAGGGGTCGCTCGCCTCCTGCCGCGATCATGATCTCGCGCATGAATTCCTCGATGCCGCGGAGGTGGGCCGCCGCTTTCCGGGCTATCGTCTCCCGGAAGGCCATGCTGCCGTCTATCAAGGCGAGGGCGGTTTCGTCGCCTCGGAACGGGCGATCCTCGCGCATTTGTCGCTCGCCATCGGCGCCGGCGCCGAGATCCACGCCCGCGAGAAGGTGATCGCGATCGAGCCCGGCCAGGGCCGCGTCACGGTCGTCACCGATCGCGCCCGCTATGAGGCGGGCCGCGTCATCGTCTCGGCCGGCGGCTGGATTTCGGATCTGGTGCCGGAACTCGCCGGCAAGGCTGTGGCGGAGCGTCAGGTGCTCGGCTGGTTCCAGCCGAAGCGGCCGGAGCTGTTTTCGCCGGCGCGTTTCCCGGTCTCGAACCTCCTCACCGAGGAGGGGCATTTCTACCAGTTTCCCAGCTGGGGCATTCCGGGGCTCAAGATCGGGCTCTATCACCATCAGCATGAGCACGGTCATGCCGACGCGCTGTTGCGCGAGCCGACGGCGGCGGACGAAGCGCTGCTGCGCGGGGCTGTGCAGCGCTATTTCCCGGATGCCGATGGACCGACGCTGCGGCTTGCCGCCTGCCTCTTCACCAACACGGAAGACGAGCATTTCGTCATCGACCGGGCGAGCGGCGCGCCGGAGGTGATCGTCGCCTCGCCCTGTTCCGGCCACGGCTTCAAATTCGCCTCTGTGGTCGGCGAAATCCTCGCGGATCTTGCCACCGACAAGACGCCGCCGTTTGATCTCAGCCTGTTCCGATTGGGAAGGCTGTAGGATCTTTCCCCACCTCTCCCATGGGGAGAGGTCGGACCAAAGGTCCGCGTGAGGGGCGTCGCCTCTCCGGATAGACCGTAAACCCTCACCCGCCGCCCCTGCGGGGCGTCGACCTCTCCCTCAGGGAGAGGTGAAAGGAGGGGCTAAGCCATGAAATCTGCGGCCTTGATGCGATAGAGCACATGCGGGCGGAGCTTGTGGCCCTCGGCGAGGCCCGGATGCTCGAAATCATCGGCTGCATCGCGCGTCATGCCGAGCCGCTGCATCACGCGCCGCGAGGGCTCGTTGCCGCGATAGGTGAAGGCGACGATCTCGGGCAGCGCCAGCGTCCCGAAGCCATGAGCGAGCCAGGCTCTCGCGGCTTCGGAGGCATAGCCCTTGCCCCAATGATGCTTGGCGAGCCGCCAGCCGACCTCGACCGCCGGGGCCGAGGGCATCTCGGGCTTGACCTCGGCCATGCCGACGACGCCGACGAGATCGCCGCTCGCCTTTTCCTCGACCGCCTGAAAGCCGAGCCCGGTATCCGTTGCCGCGGTAACGCGGGCCATATAGGCGGCCGTCTCCTCGCGCGTGTAGAGCGCGGGGAAGAAGCGCATCACCTCAGGATCGGAATTCAGCGCGAAGAAGGGATCGAGGTCGCGATCCTCCCAGGGGCGGAGGATCAGGCGTTCTGTCTCGGCTCTCACGCTGCGAACTCCGCTCTTCGATAGCCCTGCGCGAAGAGAAGCGCGGTCAGGTCGGTATGGTTGATTCGCGCGTCGGCCTCGGCCGCGACCTTCGGCTTGGCGCGGAAGGCGACGCCGAGCCCGGCGGCGCGGATCATGGAGAGGTCGTTGGCACCATCGCCGATCGCCAGCGTCTCGTGCCGTTCGAGCTTCAGGCGCCGCGCGAGATCCATCAGCGCCGAGAGTTTTGCCTCCTGGCCGAGGATCGGCTCGGTCACGGTGCCGGAGAGCACGCCATCCGCATGCTCAAGCTCATTGGCGCGGTTCTCGTCGAAGCCGATCAGCGCCGCGACCGGCCCGGTGAACAATGTGAAGCCGCCCGAGACCAGCGCGGCATAGCCGCCATGGGCGCGCATGGTGCGCACCAGTTCCTGCCCGCCAGCCGTGAGGCGGATGCGGCTGGCGAGAACCTCGTCGATGACGGAAAGCGGCAGGCCCTTCAGCAACGCGACGCGCTCGCGCAGCGCCGGCTCGAAGGCGATCTCGCCGCGCATGGCGCGCTCGGTGATCGCGGCGACATAAGGCTTGAGCCCGGCCATATCGGCAAGCTCGTCGATGCATTCCTGGCCGATCATGGTCGAATCCATGTCGGCGACCAAAAGGCGCTTCCGCCGCTCGGCCGCTTTCTGCACCACGACATCGACGGGCCGGCCTGATATTGCCGCCTCGATAGCCGCCGTCTCGCTGCCGGCGGCGAAGGGAAGATCGACCGCCTCGCTATCGGAGAGCCAATCGGGCGCGCCAGCGCCGGGGAGTGCTGCCGCGTCTTTGAGCGCGGCGGCGAGGGCGTCGCGGTTGTCAGGCCGTGCTATGAACGTCGCGACCAGAGGGGCAGCAGCAGAAGCGTTCATGCCAGACCTTGAGAGCGTGAGGAGCCTTGATTGCGCGGCGCGGCCGCGCGCCGTTTTGATAGCGGGGCCGACGGCGAGCGGCAAGTCGGCGCTCGCGCTCGATCTCGCCGAACGGCATGACGGCGTGATCATCAACGCCGATTCGATGCAGGTCTATGCCGAGCTCAGCATCCTCTCGGCGCGGCCGCCCGAGACGGAGACCGCGCGCGCGCCGCATCGTCTCTATGGCCATGTCGCGGCCGCCGAGCGCTATACGGTCGCCCGCTGGCGCGCGGACGCCGCCGTGGCGCTGGCCGAGACGGAGGCCGAGGGACGCCTGCCGATCATCGTCGGCGGCACAGGGCTTTATTTCAAGGCGCTGACCGAAGGGCTCTCCGCCGTCCCGCCGATCCCGGATGATCTCCGCCGCGAACTGGACGCGGCCGCGACTGAAGAGGGCGTCCCGACGCTACACGCCCGCCTCGCGGCGCTCGATCCGGAAGCGGGGCTGCGTCTCTCGCCGAATGATCGCACCCGCGTGCTGCGCGCGCTCGAAGTGATCGAGGCGACCGGCCGCACGCTCGCCGCGTTTCAAGCCGAAGAAGGCCTGCCGCCGCTGATCGCGGCGGATGAGGCGCTGCGCCTCGTCATCGAGCCTGAGCGGGCCGTGCTCTATGAGCGGATCAACAAGCGCTTCGACGCCATGGTCGCGTCAGGCGCGCTGGACGAGGCCCGCGCGCTCCTCGCCCAAGGCCTCGATCCGAACCTCCCGGCCATGAAGGCGATCGGCGTCAAGGAATTCGGCGCCCATCTCGCCGGCCGCGCCTCGCTGGAAGCCGCGATCGACGATGCCAAGATGCAAACAAGGCGCTACGCCAAGCGGCAGGGAACGTGGTTTCGCAATCAGATGGGGGATTGGGGGAGGGTGGGGTGAGCAAGGTCGCTGAGTCTACGGCAAGCCCAAAGCGTTTATATACAATGGGGAGAATGCAATGAACGGCCGTTCGAGTGCAATCTGCCACGGAATAACGTAGCCAGAGAATAGTGTTACCATAGAATTGAATTCGAATATCTTTCTTGGAACCGAGTAATTATTTATCAATAATCTCTCTAGACGCGCTTTGTTCTTGGTCTGTTTCGGGTCAAGGGTGATTTCTTTCTTAACGCAATTGAGCAGTCGATCAGTCGGGACGACTGCCCTCGTCGATCGGCCATTGACCAATCCAAATTCTACCTCGATCGGGTCGGATATTAGGTGGCACGTCGCTTCGATTACATTGTCCCAGAGTATGAGATTTACGCCTCTGAGCGAGCTGTGTATTTTAAACAGAGATAGTAATGCTGATGAAATCTGTTCAGAACTATAAGGAAGTAGCCTCATTCCATTCCAGAGAAGTTCTGTTTGTTGCTGAAAATCGGCCCCCTCAGTTTTTGGGCCGAACAGCGCCAGCTGACCGAAGTTCCGTCTGCTTTCAATGATTGATGGCAAGTTGAGCGCGAGGTTCCGAAGGTCAATTGTAGGCACCGCCAGGCTTCTCTCATCTAGTCTGGCCTCCCATCTGTCCTTTTGGACAGTGCCCCATCTGGAGTCGGCATCCCACTCCCGAAGAAGTGCGATCTCGCCTGTGAGCGTAAATTCAGGTTCATCTAAGTTTAGCGTGATGATTCCTGGAGTTTTAAGGAGTTCACTGAGGCCTCGTTCCATCTTCTCAGAGAGTAGAAATTCATCGATCTGGCGTTCCAAATGGCTCTTTAGCGACGGGTAGATATCGCTATCATCAATAGTCTTTTCAAAATCGTTGTGTGGGAATACGATACGATCCAGAGGATAAACTCTCTCTAAAGGCATCCTAGATTCTAGGAATAGTCCCTTCTGTGCCTCTAGTCTCCAAAGATGCTGGACTTCGATTCGTAGAAATCTTGCTAGTGGATGCCCGTCCTTGCCGAGCATTCCTGCAATTGAGTTGAAATCCTCTTCGTTAACCAGATAGATGGCCCCGTGGGTTGCATCAGTCCCCTTGGCCTTTGCGAAATATCCAGCGACTTCCGGCTCAGTTGTAAAATCAATGAACCAGGTAGCCAGTCCGTGATGCTGTGCTATCGCGACGATCTGATCGTCATCATCTATATAGGGAAGTATTTGTCTTGATGATTTTATCCAATGCGCAAATTTATCGATTCTTTTGAGGTGTATTTCTATATCGCTCTTTCCAAATCGAGAAATGGATGAGTGAACTTTCCAATCTGCATCTCGTTGCCCCCTGAAGAGATTATACTTCCCTTCCGTTTTTAATTCATTGGCGATGTTGACGGCATCGTCTAAGTCTATCGCGTTAATTGTCAGTGGAATCATGTTCGGCCTTCGATGAGTCGTCAATCCGGCTGCAGTGTAGGTGACGCTGCGGCAGCACCCAGCTTACATGAGCGGAAATGAAATCGGCCCTAATTTCCTTTCCCTTGCCTGCCCTCCCGCGCAACATTCTTCCGCCATCGCCCTTGACGCCCCTCACCATCAGGCGTAAACACGGCCTCCAATCGAACTGGAGACGGCCCGGAATGATCCGCGTCACGACGATCGTAGTACTTAGGGTGCGCACTGCCTGATGGCTCGATAGCCGTCACGTTTGGTAGTGCGCGTTTTGCAGGCCCCCTTAAGGGGCCTTTTTTATTGCCCTGATGACAACAAAGACCACACGGATGCGGCGGAGCCCATCCGGATACGGAGCGAAGCGATGACACGGCAGATGACGGGCGCGGAGATGGTCGTCCAGGCTTTGATCGACCAGGGCGTCGAGCATCTTTTCGGCTATCCGGGCGGCGCCGTTCTCCCGATCTATGACGAGCTGTTCCAGCAGGACAAGGTCCAGCACATCCTTGTCCGCCACGAGGCGGGCGCCGGCCATGCGGCCGAGGGCTATGCGCGTTCGACCGGCAAGGTCGGCGTCGCGCTGGTCACGTCCGGCCCGGGCGCGACCAATATGGTCACCCCGCTCACTGACGCGCTGATGGATTCGATCCCGATGGTCTGCCTCACCGGGCAGGTCGCGACGCATCTGATCGGCTCGGACGCCTTCCAGGAGGCCGATACGGTCGGCATCACCCGGCCGTGCACCAAGCACAACTGGCTGGTCAAGGACGTCAACGATCTCGGCCGCATCCTGCACGAGGCGTTCTATGTCGCGCGTTCGGGCCGGCCCGGCCCCGTCGTCGTCGATATCCCGAAGGACGTCCAGTTCGCGACCGGCACCTATGAGGGGCCGGCCCGCGTCGAGCACAAGACCTATCATCCGCAGGTTCGCGGCGATCAGGGCGCCATCCGTGCCGCGGTCGAGATGATTGCCAAGGCGAAGAAGCCGATCTTCTATACCGGCGGCGGCGTCGTGAATTCCGGCCTCGAGGCCTCGCGTTTGCTGCGCGAGTTCGTTCGTCTCTCGGGCATTCCGATCACCTCGACGCTGATGGGCCTCGGCGCTTATCCGGCTTCCGACAAGCAGTGGCTCGGCATGCTCGGCATGCACGGCACCTTCGAGGCCAACAATGCGATGCATGATTGCGACGTCATGATCGCGGTCGGCGCGCGCTTCGACGACCGGATCACCGGCCGGCTCGACGCGTTTTCGCCGGGCTCGAAGAAGATCCAGATCGATATCGATCCGTCCTCGGTCAACAAGAATGTCCGCGTCGATATCGGCATCATCGGCGATGTCGGCAATGTCCTCGGCGAGATGGTCCGCCTCTGGCGCGAGGAGAAGCGGAGCATCGACGCGGGTGCGCTGAAGAGCTGGTGGGGCGAGATCGACCGCTGGCGCGGCCGAAAGAGCCTCTCTTATCGCCAGAGCGGCCAGACGATCATGCCGCAATATGCGATCGAGACGCTCTATCGCAAGACCAAGGGCCGCGACACCTACATCACGACCGAGGTCGGCCAGCACCAGATGTGGGCGGCGCAGTATTTCGGCTTCGATGAGCCGAACCGCTGGATGACCTCGGGCGGTCTCGGCACGATGGGCTATGGCCTGCCGGCGGCGATCGGCGTTCAGGCGGCGCATCGGGACGCGCTCGTCATCGATATCGCCGGCGATGCCTCGATCCTGATGAACATCCAGGAGATGTCGACGGCGATCCAGCATGAGCTTCCGGTCAAGGTGTTCATCCTGAACAACCAGTATATGGGCATGGTCCGCCAGTGGCAGCAGCTGCTGCATGGCAACCGGTTGTCGCATTCCTATACCGACGCGCTGCCCGACTTCGTGAAGCTCGCCGAGGCCTATGGCGGCGTCGGCATCCGCTGCGAGAAGGTGTCGGAGCTCGATGGGGCGATCGACGAAATGCTGGCCACCGACAAGCCGGTGCTGTTCGATTGCCGCGTCGCCAATCTCGCCAACTGCTTCCCGATGATCCCCTCGGGCAAGGCGCATAACGAGATGCTGCTGCCGGAAGACGCCACGGACGAGGCGATTGCGACCGCCATCGACGAGGAAGGGAAGGCGCTGGTGTGATGATCTTTCACCTCTCCCTCGGGGAGAGGTCGGCCCGCAGGGGCCGGGAGAGGGTTTACGGCCTCTCCGGACAATTCCCTAAACCCTCTCCCGCCGGTCTCCCCCTCAGGGGGAGGTGAAGCGCGGGAAACAGCGCGCCGTATTCGCGGAGCCAAGAACGAAGCGGAGTGAATCAGATGCAGCCCGGATCGGTCTATGCGATCAAGGAAGGCAAGGATGCGGTCGAGCAGCACACGCTGTCGATCCTCGTCGACAACGAGCCCGGCGTGCTTGCGCGCGTCATCGGCCTGTTCTCGGGCCGCGGCTATAATATCGAGAGCCTGACGGTCTCCGAGACGGAGCACCTGAAGCATCGATCGCGCATCACCATCGTGACGCGCGGCTCGCCCGCCGTCATCGAGCAGATCAAGGCGCAGCTAGGACGGCTCGTGCCGGTCCACCGCGTCAACGATCTAACAGTCGACGGCAAGGCGATCGAGCGCGAGCTGATGCTGATCAAGGTTCGCGGCTCGGGCGATCATCGCAGCGAGGCTCTCCGCCTGGCTGAGGCGTTCCGCGCCCGCGTCATCGACGCGACCACGGAGAGCTTCGTGTTCGAGCTGACCGGCAAGACCGACAAGCTCGATCAGTTCATCGTGCTGATGCAGCCGCTGGGTCTCGTCGAAGTCTCGCGCACCGGCGTCGCCGCCATCGCGCGTGGGCCCGAAGGGACCTGAGCTGCGGCCGCCGCGCCTCCCGACGCGCGGCGGCTCTTGACGGGCAGGATGCTGTCCCTTATTCCGCTCATCAAGGAACCGTACGGTACGGTACACTGCAGTGCAGCATGGCGTGCCGTTGATGCCGGAACATGATGGTCGGCGGGAGTGGATTGTTGGACCAGATATCGACCACGGCGAGCGAGGCCTATTCGGCGCGGCAGAATGCCGTGCTCGAAAGCGCGCTGGCGCTGCTGGTCGAGGGCGGCGAGCGGGCGTTGACGACGGCGGGCGTCGCGCGCGCGGCCAACTGCTCCAAGGAAAGCCTCTATAAGTGGTTCGGTGATCGCGACGGCCTGCTGGCGGCGATGATCACGTTCCAGTCGTCGAAGGTGCGTGCCGAGCCGCGCCCCTCGGGGCAGGGCGGGCGCGCGGCGCTCAAGGCGCAGCTTGCCGGCATTGCGGCCAATCTCCTGCGCGTGCTCGCCGGCGAGGTTTCGCTGGCGCTCAACCGCCTCGCCATCGGCCAGGCCCGGCGCGATGCCGCCGATCTCGGCCATCTCGTGCTCGAGCATGGGCGGCGGCCGATCGAGACGCGGCTTTCGATGCTCTTGGAGGAGGGGCGGGCCGCTGGCCTCCTTGCCTTTGCCGATACGCGCGAGGCCTATCGGACGCTTTACGGTCTCATCGTGCGCGATGCGCATGTGCGGATGCTGCTTGGCGATGATCTCGACGATCAGTCGCCGGCCGCCCGCGCGGACGAGGCCATCGACCAGTTCCTCCGCCTTTATGGCGTGGAAGATACGACCGGACCGGAGCCAGAGAGCACCGGCGCGGGAAACGAACGGACGGGATAGAAAGGACACCCACCATGCGCGTCTATTACGATCGCGATGCCGATCTCAACCTCATCAAGTCGAAGAAGGTTGCGATCATCGGCTATGGCAGCCAAGGCCGTGCCCATGCGCTGAACCTCAAGGATTCCGGCGCCAAGGAACTCGCCGTCGCGCTGCGCCCGGGTTCGACCACCGCGCTCAAGGCCGAGGCCGACGGCTTCAAGGTCATGTCCGTCGCCGAAGCGGCGAAGTGGGCCGACCTGATGATGATGGCGACCCCGGACGAGCTGCAGGCCGACATCTACAAGGCCGAGATCGCCCCGAATATCCGTGATGGCGCCGCGATCGCCTTCGCGCATGGCCTCAACGTCCATTTCGCGCTGATCGAGCCGAAGTCGACCGTCGACGTCGTCATGATCGCGCCGAAGGGCCCCGGCCATACCGTGCGCGGCGAATACCAGAAGGGCGGCGGCGTGCCCTGCCTCGTTGCCGTGGCGCAGGACGCGTCGGGCAATGCGCTCGATCTCGCGCTCTCCTATGCGTGCGGCGTCGGCGGCGGCCGTTCGGGCATCATCGAGACGACGTTCCGCGAGGAATGCGAGACCGATCTCTTCGGCGAGCAGGTCGTGCTCTGCGGCGGTCTGGTCGAGCTGATCCGCGCCGGCTTCGAGACGCTGGTCGAGGCGGGCTATGCCCCCGAGATGGCCTATTTCGAGTGCCTGCATGAAGTGAAGCTGATCGTCGACCTCATCTATGAGGGCGGCATCGCCAATATGAACTACTCGATCTCGAACACTGCCGAGTGGGGCGAATATGTCACCGGCCCGCGCATCATCACCTCCGAGACCAAGGCGGAGATGAAGAAGGTGCTCGCCGACATCCAGACCGGCAAGTTCACCTCCGACTGGATGCAGGAATACCGCGCCGGCGCCGCCCGCTTCAAGGCGATCCGCCGCAACAATGACAGCCACCAGATCGAGGAAGTCGGCGAGAAGCTGCGCGGCATGATGCCGTGGATCGGCAAGAACAAGCTGGTCGACAAGACCCGCAACTAAGTTCGAGGGCTACGTCGCGCGCCGGTCAAAGGGTTGGCGCGCGACATAGTCGATGAAACGGCTGACTTCGCCAATTGATGCACAGACCCGGCTCGTCAGTTCCCAGGTCTTGTGTGCCCGGCTGCGCTAGAGGTTAATTCGCCATCGAAGCGCAGGCGCAGACCCGTAGTGTGAAGACTTTAGGAAGCGTTCAATCAATACGCCTCCGTTTGCGCTAATGACCTTCTGTGATGGCTCGTTATCCAGATCCGTGGTCAACTCCACATACGAGAGTCCTTCCGTCCTTGCGTAGGGCAACAGCTGACGTAAGGCGGCGGTCGCGTATCCGAGGCGACGCTTCCATGGTACAACGGCATAGCCGATATGTCCGAGGCAATGAGGCGGTAGCTGTTCTGTGCCCGGCTGCCAGCGAAAGCCGATGGCGCCGCAGAATTCCCCATCCCACATCCAAAGACGAAAGCCCGGCAAGCGTGCGACCTGGGCACCGTCGGCCAGCGTAACAGGCCCGCCCACAGCTTCTCTATCGCTCATCAACGCCAGGAACTTGACGGGATCGGCAGCGCTCGTTTCCAGCTCTTCGTCAGCGGCTTGAGGGCGCGTGTTGTCGGGTGACCAACCCTTCTCCAAGGCTGCTCTATAGGATGGGAGGAATTCGATCGCCGGCTCTTTGAGCTTCACCTGCATCACAAACAACCTCTAGCGGCCCGAATTGACGGTGAGCTTGCGCTCGTCAGCTCATTCTGAGCGCTCTTTGCACGTCGTCATGAGCAACATCGTAGCTTCTCTGGCGCTTCATTTCAAAGTTCCAGCCTGAAGAAGATCGTCCGTTCGATAGGCGTCTCGTAATAGGGCGCGATCTCCTCAGCGCCGGCGGATCGGTAGAGCGCGATCGCCGCCGAGAGTTCCGGCAGCGTGTCCAGCAGGATTTCGCCCGCGCCGAGCCGTCGGGCCTCCGCGATCGCGGCGTCGAGCAGCGCGCGGCCTAGCATCTGTCCGCGACCCTCGGGCGCCACATACATCCTTTTCATCTCGACCGCGCCCTCTGCAAAGGCCCGCAGCGCCACGCAGCCGACCGCCATGCGGTCTTCGTTGCGGGCGAGGAGCAGCGCCCCGTCCGGCGGACCATACTGGCCGGGCAGACCGGCAAGCTCGGCGTCGAAATTCTGGAAGCAGAGATCGATATCGAGCGATGCCGCATAGGCGCGAAAGAGGCGGGCGGCATCGGCGATATCGGCAGCGGTTGCAGCGGGGGCGATTGCAAAGCGCGACATGGCGGCTCCGGCTCGGGATGGGTGCATGGCCTTGGCGGCAGCTTTACCCTCGCCGAGATCGATGCGGCGGTCGAGGGGGCGCCCACATCGCCCTCGGCGGCATCCCCGGACGGCGGGCTGTGTAGGCCTCCAGCCGTTACCGCTCGCTGCGGGCGAGCCTTGTGATGCGGAGCGCGAAGGGAATCGCCAGGGCCGCGGGAACGGCGGATGCAACCGCGAGCCAGAGCGCGGCAGACGCGGCCCCCGCCGCGCCGCCGGGATCGACGAAGCCGGCCAGATTGGCGATCATGCCGGCAAGGGCAGTGCCGAGCGCGCCGGCGAAGAGCTGCACCGTCGTCATCCCGCCGGAAGCGAGATCCTGCTCGCCTTTGGGCGCATAGTGGTAGACGCGTGTGACCAGACAGGGCCAGGCCATGCCGACGCCGAAGCCGATCAGGAAGAGCCCGGCGCAGATCGGCGCCAGGATGATCAGGCTGCCGTCGCCCTTGATGGGTCCGAAGAGGCCGAACAGCGCCAGCCCCGTCAGCACGGTGATCAGGCCGGCGAGGATGGGGCCGGTGTCGTCGCCGCGACGCCAGCGGACGGAGGCGGTCGTTCCCGCCGTCCAACCAACGGCGATGAGCGCCGCCAGATAGCCGGCGAAGAGCGGCGTTTGCCCGTGCAGGGTCTGCAGCAGATAGGGCACGAAGATATCGGGCTGGATGGCCATCATCAGCAGCGCGATGGCGAGGTAGACGATGCCGAGCGGCGCGGCGAGGCTGAACGAGCCTTTGGGCAGGAGGCGCGCTGCGGCGCTCTGTTCGAAGCGCCCGATCAGCGCCGTCAGCAGGATGGCCAGCAGAAGCCCGGCGAGGTTCACGAGCCGGTTCGCGGAAAGGCTTCCGGCGGAAATGGCCAGCACGGCTCCAGCGAGCAGTACGAGTTGCGGCCAGGCGATCGGTGCTTCCTCGGCGCGGTTCGGACCCTTGCCGGGCAGCCGCATCGCGGCGAGCAGGGCGAAGAGCGCAATGAAGGGTAGCAGTGACCAGAACGCCGCCCGCCAGGCGTGATGTTCTGCGAAGATCCCGCCGATCGCCGGTCCGATCAGCGTCGCGACGCCGAATGTGCTGGCGATGAGCCCGACGGCGCGTCCCCAAAGCGCGGGCGGCAGGACGAGCCGCGTCACGGCATAGGCGAGCGCATAGAAGAAGCCGCCGCCGAAGCCTTGGACCGTACGCCCGACGAGCAGGACAGCCATGCTCGGCGCCAGCGAAGCAATCAGTGTTCCGCCGCCGAACAAGAGGGCAGCGGCGATGTAGGCGCCGCGCGGCCCCAGTTCCTTGATCAGCCGCGCCGTGAGCGCCGCGGCGAGGATCGAGGCGACGACGAACAGCGTCGTCGCCCAGGCATAGGCATCGAGCCCGCCGATATCGGCAACGACCGAGGGCATGACAGTCGCCGTCATGAACATGTTGACGGCATGCAGCACGACGCCGCCAGCGAGCGCTGCGGCGTAGAGGCCATTTCGGCCGGAAAAGAGCTTGTCGTCCAGTCCAGCCGGGGCGCGCGGGCTTTCCGCCACGCCGCCGCTCTCCGGAGCGCTCCGGGGGGTGTTCACTCTGTCGTGCTGCATCTTGGTGCCTGTCGTGAATGATCGCGACGGTGCTTCTAGAACCTCAAGCTTGGTTGAGGTCAAGGGCGGAGGCTTACTCAATCGCGTCTTTCGCGTCGTCAGCTGGGGGCCTGAACAGTCGCGCGCCTGGGCCTTCCTTGGCCGCGGCATCGTCCGGGTTCCAGAGCGGGCAGGCCGTGAGCGACAGGCAGCCACAGCCGATGCAGCCGCTGATCTGGTCGCGAAGGCGCGTCAGCAGGCTGATGCGCTCATCCAGTTCGCTGCGCCATGTGGTCGAGAGTGCGGCCCAATCGTCGGTGGTGATGGCGCGGTCGCGCGGCAGATGCGCGAGGCGGGCGCGGATTTCGGCAAGCGGAATTCCCGTTTTCTGCGCGACGCGGATGATCGCGATCAGGCGCAGAACCGAGCGGGAATAGCGGCGCTGGTTGCCGGCAGTCCGCCGGCTCTGGATCAACCCGCGTGCCTCATAAAAATGAAGCGTCGAGATCGGCACGCCCGTGCGGCGCGCAACCTGGCCGATCGAAAGTTCGGGTGCGGGCATGTGCGGCGTCCCAGCTCAGGGGTTCAGCCGCGCAAGAACGGGGCCGCCGACAGGATAGCTAAACCATGGTCGAGGTTCCATGATTCGCGTGCCGATCCGCCGGCCTGCCTCAGACGGGACGGGACTCGCGCCTTCAGAGGGCGGGTCCCGGGACCAATTGGCATCAGGAAGCCGCCTGGATGCTCCGGCGGCCACCCGCAGCCTTCAGCTAGTAGGCGCCGACGCAGCGATAGGCGCGGCCGTCATAGCCGATGAACGTATCGGTGGCGGCGTTGTAGCTGCGGTAGCGATCCTGGCAGTAGGCGACATGGCTGCGCCAGGCGACGCCGGCCGGTGGGGGAACTTCATAGCCATAGCGGGGCTGCGAAGCGATTGCCGCGCCAACGCCGAGGCCGAGCAGGGCGCCTGCTGCTGCCGCCGCGCCGGGATTGCCGACCCATCCGCCATAATAGCCGCCGCGATAGCCGGGACCGCCATAGTAGCCGCCACCACCGCCCCAGCCCGGGCGTCCCCAACCGGGCCGACCCCAGCCGGGGCCGTAGCCATAACCGGGGCCGCCACGCCAGCCGGGGCCGCCGCGCCAATCGGCGGAGGCCGAGCCGGTCGTAGCCGCTACGGCGCCGAGCCCGATCACCGTTGCGAGAATGGCTGACATCACGCGCTTCATGATCCGTCTCCTTTGGGGCGCCCGGTCCGGCTCTGCCGGGGCGGCGTCCAATAGCCATGCCATGATCGGCGATGGTCGCATTGTCCTGCCGCGCTCCGGCGAAATCACGACCAACTGGTGGCGAGAAAACGCGCGGGCAGCGGACAGGTTGCCGGATCGGTGCAGGTGAACTGCGCCAGTCCGGTCTGGACGACCGTGTCGATCAACTGTGCTGACCTTAGGGCCGGCAAGCTGAACGGCGGCTGAACGGTCGCGGGTGGCGCGCTGGCCGATGCATGCTATGACCGCTGCCGAAATAATCCTGATCGCGAGGTTTCCATGGCGCGCGCCTATGCCATTCTCGACGTGTTCACGGACCGGCCGCTCGCCGGCAACCAGCTGGCTGTCGTGCTCGATGCCGAGGGGCTCGACACGGTGGCGATGCAGGCCATCGCGGCCGAGTTCAATCTCGCCGAGACGGTGTTCGTGCTGCCGACGGAGCGCCCGGCCCATCGGGCGCGGCTGCGCATCTTCTCCCCGACCAAGGAACTGCCTTTCGCCGGGCATCCGACCGTTGGTACGGCCGTGCTGCTTGCGCTCGAGGACTCGGTCGACACCAATCGCGATCTCGATGCGATGTTGATGCTGGAGGAGACCATCGGCTCGATCCGCAGCGCTGTGTCGCTGAAGACGGCCAGCCGCGGTCATGCGATCTTCGATGCTCCGGTGATCGCCAAGGCGGCGCCGCAGCCGCTCGATGGCGGCGCGGTGGCCGCGGCTCTCGGCCTGATGCCATCGGAAATCGGCTTTGAGAATCATCTCATCGCCGCGTTCTCGGCCGGCCTTCCCTATGTCTTCGTCCCGGTGCGCGACCTGCAGGCGATACGGCGGGTCGCGCTCCGTTCCGATCTCTGGCATGGCGCTTTCGGCAACACGTCGGTCTATCTCTATTGCCGCGAGACCGAGAGCAACACGCATCATTTCCATGCGCGGATGTTTTGGCAGGCGCTCGGGCTTGTCGAGGACCCGGCGACCGGATCGGCCGCTGCGGCCTTTGCCGGCGTCGTCGCCGAATTCGATCGCCCGACCAGCGGCACGCATCGCATTCTGGTCGAGCAGGGCTTCGAGATGGGCCGTCCGAGCGTCATCACGCTGGAGCTCGACATAGAAGCTGGCCAGCTCGCGGCGGTCCGCATCGGCGGCGACGCGGTCGTGATCGCCCGCGGCACGCTCGATCTCTGAACCCCATCGATCACGCTTTTCCCCGGAGCCCGCCGTGAGCCGCTATTGGAGCCGGATCGTGCATGAGCTTTCGCCCTATGTTCCGGGCGAGCAGCCGGTCATGCGCGATCTCGTCAAGTTGAACACTAATGAGAGCCCCTATGGCCCGTCGCCGCGGGCGCTGGCAGCGATCGCGGCGGCGACGAGCGACCAGCTCCGCCTCTATCCGGACCCGACCGGCCATGCGCTGCGGGCCGTGATCGCGGCAAGCCATGGCCTCGATGTCGGCCAGGTCTTTGTCGGCAACGGCTCGGACGAGGTGCTGGCACACACGTTTCAGGCGCTCTTGAAGCAGGAGGCGCCGCTGCTGTTCCCGGACATCAGCTATTCCTTCTATCCGACCTATTGCGCGCTCTATGGCGTCGAGCATGTCGCGGTGCCGCTCGACGACGCGTTTCGCATCGACCCGGCCGATTATGACCGGCCCTGCGGCGCCATCATCCTGCCCAACCCGAACGCGCCGACCGGCATCGCGCTGCCGCTTGCGATGATCGAGGAGATGCTCGTCCGCCATGGGGATGTCGTCGTCGTCATCGACGAGGCCTATGTCGATTTCGGCGCCGAGAGCGCTGCGACGCTCATCGCCCGCCATCCGAACCTTCTCGTCATCCAGACGTTCTCGAAGTCGCGGGCGCTGGCTGGCCTACGGGTCGGTTTCGCCATGGGTCAGCGGCCGTTGATCGAAGCGCTCGAGCGGGTCAAGGACAGCTTCAATTCCTATCCGCTCGATCGCCTCGCGCTGGCCGGCGCCGTTGCGTCATGGGAAGATCGCGCCTGGTTTGAGGAGAAGCGGGCGCTGATCATCGCCAGCCGCGAGAGACTGACCCAATCGCTGGCCGGGCTTGGCTTCACGGTGCTACCGTCAGCGGCGAATTTCGTTTTCGCGCGCCATGTCGATCACTCCGGCGCCGTTCTGTCGGCAGCCCTGCGCGAGCGCGGCGTGCTGGTGCGTCATTTCCGGAAAGACCGGATCCAGGATTTCCTGCGCATCACGATCGGCACCGATGGAGAATGCGACCGTCTGGTCGCATCGCTCGCGGCGATCCTCGCTGCAGCCGCTTAACGCGGGTTGCAACGCCGCGCTTGCATTTTCGGGCGCGGCGTTGCTAGAAGAATTCCGAGCCGGCATCATGCCGGCGGGATCGTCAGCGATCCGCGTGGAGCGAGCATGAGCGTCAAGGTGTCAGGGGCTGGAGTTCCGGCGGGGATCGTTTCCCGCGGCGCTCGTCCTTTGCCCGCACGCGACCTGCCGAAAGCCCTCCTTCTTCTTAGCTGCCCCTGAGCGTCGGCAGGCCTTTGACGGCCGGGCTCTCAGGGGAACGCGCCGACGAGCCAACGCCAACAAAGCTCCGCGGCCTCGCTCTCCCGACAACGTAATTCGGGACGCGGCTGCCAGAAGAAAGACCAGACCATGACCGCCACCGCCACGACCGCCGCTTCCGCCAAGGACCGCGTCGTCATTTTCGATACGACGCTGCGCGACGGCGAGCAGTGCCCCGGCGCTTCGATGACCTATGAGGAAAAGCTCGAGGTTGCTGAATTGCTGGAAGGCATGGGCGTCGACATCATCGAGGCCGGCTTCCCGATCGCGAGCCAGGGCGACTTCGAGGCCGTGCAGGAGATTGCACGCCGCGCCGGGCCGGACGTCACCATCGCCGGCCTCGCCCGCGCCATTTCGGGCGACATCATCCGCGCCGGCGAGGCGGTGCGTGTCGCCAAGCGCCCGCGTATCCATACCTTCGTCTCGACCTCGCCGATCCATCTGGCGCACCAGATGAAGAAGACCGAGGAGCAGGTGCTCGACATCATCGCCGCGACCGTGGCGCAGGCGCGCAATCTGGTCGAGGATGTCGAATGGTCGGCCATGGACGCGACGCGCACGCCGATCGAATATCTGATCCGCTGCGTCGATGCGGCCATCAAGGCCGGCGCCACGACGATCAACCTGCCCGATACGGTCGGCTATGCCGTGCCCGACGAATATGCCGCGATGTTCCGCACGGTGATCGAGCGCGTCGCCAATTCCGACAAGGCGATCTTCTCGACCCATTGCCATGACGATCTCGGCCTCGCCGTCGCCAATTCGCTGGCGGGCGTCGCGGGCGGCGCGCGCCAGATCGAATGCACGATCAACGGGCTCGGCGAGCGCGCCGGCAATGCGGCGCTGGAAGAGGTCGTGATGGCGATCCGCACCCGCGGCGATGCGCTGCCCTATACGACCGGCGTCGAGACCACGATGCTGACCCGCGCCTCGAAGCTGATCTCGGCCGTCTCGGCCTTCCCGGTCCAGTACAACAAGGCGATCGTCGGCCGGAACGCCTTCAGCCATGAAAGCGGCATCCATCAGGACGGCATGCTGAAGAACGCCGAGACCTACGAGATCATGACGCCGGAGAGCGTCGGCGTGAAGGCGACCTCGCTGGTCATGGGCAAGCATTCGGGCCGCCATGCCTTCCGCGAGAAGCTGAAGGATCTCGGCTATGAGCTGGGCGACAATGCGCTGGAAGACGCCTTCAAGCGCTTCAAGGATTTGGCCGACCGCAAGAAGCACGTCTATGACGAGGATATCGAGGCGCTGGTGGGCGACGAGGTCGCAACCGCGAGCGAGACGATCCGCCTGTTGTCGCTGACGGTCATCGCCGGCACCGGCGGACCCGCCAAGGCGATCATCAGCCTCGATGTCGACGGCACGCATATCACCAAGGAAGTCGCCGGCAACGGGCCCGTGGACGCGACCTTCAATGCCATTACGGCGATCGTGCCGCATCAGGCGAAGATGTCGCTCTACCAGGTGCATGCCGTCACCGAAGGCACCGACGCGCAGGCCGAAGTCTCGGTCCGGCTCGAGGAGGACGGCAAATCGGTCACGGGCCGCGGCGCCGATCCCGACACCATGGTTGCCTCGGCCAAGGCCTATATCTCGGCGGTCAACAAGATCGCCATCAAGCGCCAGCGCCAGCACGCCCAGGCCGCCAGCGCCTGAGGCCTCTCATCAGGCTTCCCGTGAAATACGGCCGCGTCATCGACGCGGCCGTTTTGATTCTCGCCCCCGCGCCGACGGGCAGGGCGGCTGAAGGCTGGCATCCGATCAGCTGAGCTGCTTGCCGGGGCCGGTCGGCGGGAGCCAAGCGCCTGATCATTCTGAATTTACGGCGCAATCCGCCGATTTCCGGCGATCCTGCAACGAAGATTTCCACAGGCGGCAAAATCCCGTTTGCCCACGCTGGACAGGCCCGGCGGCCTTTGCTACATACCTCCTCGTCGCGGCGGACATGAGCCGCTAGCGCGGCGGGTGCATAGCTCAGTTGGTAGAGCAGCTGACTCTTAATCAGCTTGTCCTAGGTTCGATCCCTAGTGCACCCACCAAACTTCCCCTAGATCATTGATGCTGTGGGCGATTGCCGGTGTGGCGGCCGATGCTGATTTCGGCGCCCGGTCCCGTTGGTCCGAGCGCTTCATTGGCACGAGCGCTTCCTGCGACCTTTCCGTCCCGTCGCGCCGCTCAGCTCACCGCGCAAACGCGTTGAACGGGTTGTCATGCGTGAGGCGAGTGATTGTCGCCTCATCGAGGCCGGCGGCGCGCAGCTTCGGCAGCAGCGTCCCGGCAAGATGCGTATAGGGCAGGGGCGTGCCGCCGCCGGGCAGCGCCGGATCATACCAGCCGCGATCATGGCTCAGCAGCAGCTGGCTCGCGAGCCCCGCGTCGATCGCCTTCAGGATCAGTGCGATGACGGCCTCGTCCTCGGCGCGGCCGACATGGTCATATTCGATCCAGGCGCCGCGCGCGGCGACCGCGCGGTGCAGGCCGAAATCGGGTTCTTCCTGGGTATGGATCGAGATGAAGCGGTCGGCCCGGTAGCCCTCGGCCTCGATGATGTCGAGCTGGTCCATGACGACGCGGCCGCGGATCGTGTGGCTGCCGATCACGGCGCCGGTGCGAAGGCCGGCACGAGCCGCAGCACGCAGGATCTTCGCCTCCAGCGCCGTGATGCCGTCATCGCCGGCGCTGAGCTTGATCCAGCCGGCGCGGAAGCCCGCCGCCTCGATCTCCTCTTCAAGCTCGCTCACCATCCAGGCCTCGAGTTCAGCCTCGCTGGCGCCCGCGACGAAGGCGGGAATCCACGGCTCGCGATAGCTCCCGGTCGGTACGACGATCGGGAAGTTGGTCGCGAGCGATACCGCGCGGTCGAGATCGGCGCGACGGCCGACGCCGCCGGTGGAGCACTCGACCAGTGCGGTGACGCCGAGGGCCTTGATCCGTTCGATCTCGGGGGCCATCAGCGCGACGACATCAGTCGCGTCAGCTTCAGCGTAGCCCGGTTGGTCGGGGGTCCTCAGATCGACGAAGACATGCTCATGCGGCAGGATCATGCCGAGCTGTTCCCGGCTTCGCGGTCCGAGCGTGGTGTGCAGCTGGGGCATCGTGTTCCCTCCCGTTGAACCGGTTCAGAGCCTAACGTGCCGCTGTGCCCGCGAACAGGCCGGTCGGGAGAATTTGCATCTTGCGCGAAGCCTGCCGTCAACGAGCTGGCTCAGGGTTGTGCGATGGCAGCATCGCCGCAGCTTGGATGGGGGCGCGAGACGGCGCGTTTCGGGCAGGTCTACAGGCCGGAGAGACGCGCGCTTTCCAGGGCCAAGGCTTCCGGCACCGCCCATTCATAGAGCAAGAGTGTCGCGGCGCAGTAGTCGCTGATCCGCTCGCAGAGGGGCGGAAGGACGCTGACGGTGGTCCTGGCAGGATCGCGCTCGATCAGTCCGGCCCGCTCGGCGGTCCGCAGGATGTTCGAAACATGGGCGCGCGAGATGCCAAACTCCCGTGACAGGGCATTGGCACTCGGCGCTGGCTCGCCGAAGCACCCTGCCTGAGCCAGCCGCAGCATGATCATGAGCCCGCTGTCCAACTCGGCAATCTCGGCAAGACCGTCCGGCTCGGCGGGAAGCCCGGAACCAGTCTGGTGCGCCTGGCCAAGCAGTTCGCAGAGACAGTCACGAAACGTATGGCGCTCGGCCGCGGCTGGTGCATCGGCGAATTTGGGATCGATGTCCGCAAGCGCGGCAATGTTGATTCTCCACCGCTCCGCGAAATACGCGCGAAGCAACTCTGTCGGCTCGAGCGGCTTTATACGTCCATCTTCAGTGTTGTTCGATACGGTCAAGTATTTCGCGCGCAGCATCAGTTGCACCGTCGCTCGCGCACGGGCGGCACTGCAGACCTCGTGCTTCAGGCAGGCAGCCTCAAGTCGACTCATCGTCAGGCCAATACCATTGCCGTTTGGCATGCCATGAAGATGAAGACAGAAGAAGGCGACAAAGACCCTGCCGCGATCAGAGAGGAGTCGATGTCGTGAAGTATCTGATTTGTGCAGGAAAACGATGTCCTTGATCAGTCTGGTGCGCGCGTCATGAAAGCCGGGCTTGTGACGCAGGTCAGAACGCAACTTTGGAGAGAAGTAGTCTGGTCCGCGTTCGATCACAGCGTTGTTGCTCTCGAGTCGTTGCGCTCGGCGGAAGCAGGGCATCGGATGCCCTGATCCCAACGAATTTTGTCAGCTATCAGCATCCCTGAGTTGCGATAGAAGAACTGATTGGCAAAGCACTGCCCATCCAGCGCGGGATACGTTTCCGCGTGGGTTCCGGCGTGGTGTTTTCCAAAGTTCGGGGAAGCTAAATTATGGATGATTCTATGGTTCGGCCGGTTGATCCGGCCGTCAGCGTTTATCCTTTGCCCATGAGTGCGCGAAGGGCGAGGCATGAGGCCCGCAATGCGAGAAGGCATCGTTTGATCCTCCCTAAGGGGCATCCCTATAGGCGCCTGCCATATTGGCTTCCTTATGGGCTGGCAAAATCGATCGTTCGCATATGCAAGAATATTTTGTGAACGGCATTGCCTGGATCCCGATCGATAGCATCGTTTGCGCGAGATAAATCGATTCATATCTTTCATGTCAACTGACAATATTTGGGCAATTGCATGAATTTATAGTATAGCTATTTTGATTATTGATTTTTTATTAGGCGATTGTCTTGCGGCGCGATCCGCGTCATTGCGGGACAATGCGGGCGAGCGCCGACATCCGGATGGCGCTGGCAGCGCGGGCGGACAGCGCACTCACAGCAGGCGGCCTTTCAGCAGTCATTTGCGGTTACGATCCGCGTGGCAATGGGGTGGCGGCTCGTGCTGTTCGGCCTGATACTGTGAGGTCGTCGCCAGCGGCATACCCATCGGGCTCACGCGTGGCATCGGCTTGCGGAGGAGACGGCTTTGACGAATGGTTCACCGGTGTCCGCCCGCGTTATCGCTCCAGCCCGGTCGCTATCCTCCCGGGCGAAGGGCGCCGCGATGTTGGTTGCCGCGCTCGTCGCGGCATCGGCGGCTTCAGCCGATGATCGGCCGGACTACCGGCCCTTTTCCCGCAGCGTCCATCTTCGTTATCTGAACGCGGGGCATGGAGAGATCCGGGCTGTGCCGCGTATCGGTCTTTCCTTCGGCGGCAAGCCGATCCGGGCCGAGCTCGATTCCGGCTCGACCGGCGTCGTCGTCGCTGCCGCGTTTATTCCAGGCTTCGACCAATTGCCGGTGATCGGGGAGGGCAGGCTCACCTATACGAGCTCGGGCCGGGTCATGATCGGCTCATGGGTTACAACGCGGCTGACGCTTACTGGCGCCGATGGCGCCTCGGTCACGACCGATCCCATGCCGGTGCTCGCCGTCACCAGGGTGGAGTGTCTCAAGCACGCGCGAAACTGCAAGGAGGATGACAGTCCCGGCGGTATCGCCATGGTCGGTGTTGGTTTCGCGCGCGAAGGCGACCGGCAGGCGCAGAGCACGCCCGAGAAGAACCCGCTCCTGCGCGTCGCTGGCGAGGGGAAATGGCGGCGGGGCTATGTGCTCACCGCTGAGGGGGTCGATGTCGGGTTGACCGCCGTAACGACTCGCGGCGACATCCGCTTCATCAAGCTGGAGCGCCAGGCCGACCTTCCGGACTGGAAGGGCATCCCGGCCTGCATCACGATCGCCGGCGCAACGCCGCCGGCCTGCGGCTCGATGCTGGTCGATACCGGCGTTTCCGACATGTTCATGACGGCGCCGGCGAGCCAGGCCGCCGAGGCGCCGCTGCCTGATGGAACAGAGGTCGCCATCGCGATCGGTGACGACACAACGCCACTCTACAGCTTCAAGGTCGGTGATCTGGCAGATCCGGTGGCGCCGGGCCGCATCCATCTCAATGTGTCTGACCGGACGCCGTTCGTGAATACGAGCTTCCATCTGCTCAACGGCTTCGACGTTCTCTACGACGCCGATGGCGGCTATGCCGGGTTCCGACGGCGCTGAACGGAGCATTGCCAATCAGGCCGGACCCCTTTGCGGGTCCGGTTTCGACATTGCACATAAATCGATTGAAAACCGATTGCGCCGGCGCATTGGCTGCGGCATGGTTTCTCCAGCCCCGTTGAAGAGGGCAGATTTGGGAGGAATTCGATGTCCAAGACTGCAAGGTCCATCCTTGCTGCGGGCGCTATTGCGCTCGCGGCCATGTCCACGGCGCCCGTCAAGGCCCAGGCTGAGGATGTCACCATCCTCGCTTCGGTCCCGGGCCTCACCTTCCCCTTCTTTGTTCACATGATGAACGCCTTCAAGGCCGAGGCCGCGAAGCAGGGCGTCGCTGTGATCGAGAGCGACGGCCAGGTCTCCTCGCCGAAGCAGACGGCTGATATCGAGGCCGCGATCACCAAGGGCGTGCAGGGCATCGTGATCAGCCCGAACGAAGTCGACGCCATGGCACCGGCGCTGCAGCAGGCGGTCGAGGCCGGCATTCCGGTCGTCACTGTCGATCGCCGCGTCTCCCAGGTCGAGGGCATCCTCGCCCATATCGGCGCCGACAACGTCAAGGGCGGCGAAGCCCAGGGCGAGCTCGTCATGAAGCTCTTCCCCGATGGCGCCACCATCATCAACCTGCAGGGCCAGTCGGGCGCCTCGCCGGCGATCGACCGTAACAAGGGCCTGCACAACGTGCTCGATAAGGCGGCCGACAAGTACAAGATCGTCTTCGAGCAGACCGCCGGATTCGACCGCGCCAAGGGCCTTGCCGTGACCGAGGCGGCGCTGTCCGCGCTCGCTGAGCCGCCGAAGGTCATTGTCGCCGCCAATGACGACATGGCGCTTGGTGCGCTTGAGGCCGTCAAGGGCCGCAATCTCCAGGGCATCGCCATCATCGGCTTCGATGCACTGCCGGAAGCGCTCGGCCAGGTCCGCGACGGCGGCCTGACGGCGACGATCGAACAGTTCCCTGGCAAGCAGAGCGCCATGGGCGTCGATACGCTGGTCGCCTTCATCAAGGACAAGAAGAAGCCGGACCAGTCGCTGATCCTTCTGACCCCGATCGCGATCACCAAGGACAACCTCAATCTCGCCGAGCGTCTCGGCGAGGTGAAGTAAGCCTTCGACCGCATAGCCTCGCGTCCGGATGCCGCCACGGCGGCGTCCGGACGCTTCGCATTTCAGTATTCCCATCATTGAAGGCGCCGCCGATCCGGCGCCGCGAGGCTCTTCATGACCGATCATGCCGCGCCGCTGCTTTCGATGTCCGGCATCACCAAGAGCTTCCCGGGCGTGCGTGCCCTGGATGGCGTCGCGCTCGAAGTGGGCCGGCAGGAGATCCACGCGCTGCTCGGCGAGAACGGTGCCGGCAAATCGACACTGCTCAAGATCCTGGCCGGTGCGCAGTCGCCTGACTCAGGCGAGATCGTGTTCGACGGCAAGTCGGTGACGCTCGCCAATCCCCATGCGGCGCAGCTTCTCGGCATCGTGACGATCTACCAGGAGTTCACGCTCGCGCCGGACATGAGCATCGCCGAGAACGTATTCATCGGCCGCGAGCCGGGGCGCTGGCCCTTTGTCAGCTGGTCGCGCATGGCGGCCGATACGGAAAAGCTGATCCGCCGCATCGGCCTCGAGCGCAGCCCGATGACGCTGGTGCGCGATCTTTCGGTCGCCGAGCAGCAGATGGTTGAGATCGCGCGGGCGCTCTCGATGGATTCGCGCGTCATCATCATGGATGAGCCGACCTCGGCGCTCTCCTCGGCTGAGGTCGAGAAGCTGTTCCGCATCGTCCGGCGGCTGAAGGACGAGGGTATTTCCATCATCTTCGTGACGCATCGCCTCGAAGAGGTGATGGAGGTCTGCGATCGCTTCACAGTGCTGCGCGACGGCCACAATGTCGGCGCCGGCCGTGTTGCCGATATCACGATCGATGGCATCATCCAGTTGATGGTCGGCCGCGAGGTCAACACGCTGTTCGCCCATCGCGACGCGCCCGAGCCGGGGCCGGTCGCGCTCGCCGTCAGCGGGCTGACGCGGCTGCGCACGGCACAGGACCCGCATGCAACCGAAATTCGCGACGTCTCGCTCCATGTGCGCCGCGGCGAAGTCCTCGGCATTGCCGGGCTGGTGGGCGCCGGCCGTACTGAGACGGCGCGCGCGATCTTCGGCGCTGATCCGTTCGACAAAGGTGAGGTGACCGTCGACGGCGAAGTGGTTTCGATCCGATCGCCGCGCGATGCCATCGCGCATGGCATCGGCCTCGTGCCCGAGGATCGGAAGCTGCAGGCCTTGTTCCTCGCGCAGGCGATCCGCACCAATGTTTCCGTCGCTGCCCTCGACCAGCTCGGCCGCTTCGGCATCTTCGTCGACGAGGCGAAGGAACGCGGCATGGTCGAGGAATATCGCAAGCTGCTCAATATCCGCATGGCCGGGCCGGAGCAGCCGGTCGGCAATCTCTCGGGCGGCAATCAGCAGAAGGTCGTGCTGGCGCGCTGGCTGGCGCTCAGGCCCAAGGTGCTGATCGTCGACGAGCCGACGCGCGGCATCGATATCGGCGCCAAGGTCGAGGTGCACAACCTCTTGTTCGAAATGGCACGCTCCGGCATTGCCGTGATCGCGATCTCGTCCGAACTGCCCGAAGTGCTGTCGGTCTCGGACCGCATCATCACGATGCGCGAGGGACGGGTGACTGGCGAGATGATGCGCGTCGACGCGACGCAGGAAAAGCTGATGGCGATGATGACGCTGGGAACAACGAGCCGCGCCGCGTGAGCGGATGACGGACGCAGCGTCGGATCAGGGTGGAGGAAGGCGAGGGCATGTCTGAGGCAAGGCAAAGCGCGGCGGCTGAAAGCGGCGGCGTCGATCTGTTCGGGTTTCTGGCGCGTTTCGCGCCACTCATTTTCCTCATCGTGCTCATGGCGGTATTTGCGCTGCTCGAGCCGCGCTTCCTGTCATCGATCAACCTCTTCAACGTGATGCGCCAGGTGTCGATCACCGGCCTGCTCGCAATCGGCATGACCTTTGTCATCCTCACAGCCGGCATCGACCTTTCCGTCGGCTCGCTGCTGGCCTTTGCCGGCCTTGTCGCGGCGGCGGTCGCCAAGGGCGGCATGCAGGATCGCTTCACGGTCGGCGAGGGCGGTATTGGCTTCGGCTGGCAGCTGGCGGCGCTGGCGGCAATCGCGGTCGGCGTCGCGGGCGGCCTCGTCCAGGGCTTCTCGATCACGCGGCTCAAGGTGCCGCCCTTCGTGGTGACGCTCGGCGGCATGTCGGTGTTCCGCGGCGCGGCGCTGTTGTTTGCCGCCGGCGGCCCGATCTCGGGCTTCGATCGTGCCTTCACCTGGTGGGGCCAGGGCAAGATCGGCCCGGTTCCGGTGCCGGTCATCATCTTCCTCGTTTGCGGCCTCTTGGCCCATATCGTGCTGCGCTATACGCGCTATGGCCGCCAGATCTATGCTGTGGGCGGCAATCCCGAGGCGGCGCGGCTTTCCGGCCTCAACGTCACGTGGATCATCTGCAGTGTCTATGTGATCATGGGCTTCTTCGCCGGGCTCGGTTCGTTCGTGCTGGCGGCACGGCTCAATTCCGCCGAGGCGGTGGCCGGAACCGGCTATGAGCTGACCGTGATCGCCTCGGTCGTGATCGGCGGCACGTCGCTGTTCGGTGGTGTCGGCACGATTTTCGGGACGATCATCGGCTCGTTCCTGATTGGCGTGCTGCTGAACGGCCTCGTGATCATGAATGTCTCCTCCTACATCCAGCAGATCATCATCGGCGTGATCATCGTCCTCGCCGTTGCCTTCGACACCTTTGCCAAATCGCGGCGACGCAAGGTCTGAACGGGGGAAGCTGCTGCGAATTGGGAAGAGCAGCAGCTTCCCACTCCGCTGTCATTGCCGGATAGGCTCCGCAATGACAAAGAGAGAGGCTTGGGGGAGAACGGCAAGTCGCCGGGACCGCTTCCGCGCTTCGGGCGTCCCGGCTGGAGCTGTTATTTCGGATTGCGCGCCGGCTTGTCCTTGGCGCTCTTCAGAGCCGTGCCGAAGACATGGTCCCAGAACGGGGTCGTGACTCCGAAATTGCCTTCGTCATGGCGGAAATGGTGCAGCGCGTGGCCGCGTTTCCAGGCATAGAGCGGATGCCCGGGCGTGATGCGCCAGTGATGCAGGACGTGATGGGCGAAGGAATAGCCGAGATAGCCGGTGGTGACGCCGAAACTGAAGCCGCTGCCATAGGGCACGCCGAACAGCGCCATCGATGGCAGCAGCACGGCGACAGCGAGGATCGAAAAACTCATCCAGATCGGCGTGCCGATGAGATCGGCAGGCGCGGCGTGGTGCTTGTCGTGAAGGCTGCGAAAATAGACGACATTGTGCAAAACGACGCGGTGGATGATGTATTCCGCGAGGGTCCAGACCGCGAGCCCGACGAGAAGGGCGATGATCCAGAGCCAGGGGTCATAAGTGTCTGATGACGCCATGGTCGCTGCAAGCAGCGCGGCGAGAACGAACGGGTAGACGAAAAAATCGGCATAATAGCCGACAGCGCTGCGCGTGATCGCCGACATGATACCCTTCGCCGTAACCGACTACCCTTCCCGAAGATGCGCCTTGCCGAACCAGTCCGGCAAGCCTGTGACATATCAGAAAAGCCCGTTTTGGCGCGATTCGCCAGTGGATCTGCCCTAATTTTGCGCAGACGAGAGCGAAAGCTTGGCGGGACCGCTTTGGGGGCGGTGACGCGCCGCCGGCCGCGTGGCATTGTCGGTCCATGCGCACGCTCCCGATCCTACTCGCTCTTAGTCTTCCGGTCGCAGCCTTCGCGGCAACCCCGCCCGGCCATCCCGCCATGCCGGATCCGCCGGCGCGCGTTATTCCCGTCAACATCATCGATGGCGACGACGGCCGCGACGCGCTGACGAAGCTCGGCCCGGCGCTCGGGCTCAGCGCAGGGGATATCGATCGCATCCGGATGGTTTCAGGCTATGTCGGCTGCCTCTCGCCATCGCCTTCTGTGGGCTCGGCGGCGCTGTTCCTCGACAATCGCCAGATCCTGACGGCAGCGCATGTCTTCTTCGAGCCGACCGGCAAGCGGCGCTGGAAGTGCTTCTTCAAGAACCAGGCGGCCGATCCCGTCATGATCGATCTCTTGGTCGACGACGCCAATGCTCGCTTCGGCGCCAGCAAGCCGCGGCCGGGTTCGAACAACGACTATGCCATCGTGCGCCTCGCGAAGCCGCTGGAGGGCGCGACGCCCTTCCCGGTGATCGAGGATGTGCCGGTCCGAACCGGCGAGAAACTGATCGTCGTGACGGCGCATCCGGCGGACATGGCGCGCGAGATCGATCGCGGCATGCCCGTGGTCCAGGGATGCACCGTCCGCCGCAAGCCGGTGTCGAGCGAGAAGACCTCGTTCTTCCGCACCGATTGCGATGCGACGGGCGCATCTTCCGGGGGCATGAACCTCGCCCGGATCAATGGAACGCTCGCCTTTCGCGGCATCACGATCACCACCGGCCCATGGCGCGATCCGGAGCTGGTGGGCGCTCCGTATGACGAGAAGGCCGGCAGCGTCACGACGGCGCTCGGGACCGATGCAGCGATTCTTGCGGCGGGGCGCAGCCTCGCGGGCGAGGGTTTCTGAGACCCTCGCTCCGCAGTGTTCATTCCGGAGCGGCTCAGGCCGCCTTTGCCATAGCCTCGCTGCCACGCAGCAGGCTGTCGACAAAAGCGAGCTTGTCGATAACGCCGGGTCCGAGCGTGAACGGATAGAGATCCGGCTGGCCCATGCTGCGATTGATCGAGTTCATCGCCTGGGTCAGCGGCACCCAGGCATCGACGATGTCCTGGAAGGCAACGCCGCGATAGGGGTCGAAGTCGATGTCGGTGTCGACATTGCCCTGCGCGCGCGCTTTCGGACGCAGGCGAAGCCCGAAGGCATAGGCCGTCTCGATCGTATCGATCATGTGCATGTAGTGGGCAAAGGTCTCGGCGAAGTCTTCCCAGGCGTGCGCGGTCGCATACTGGCTGACATGGCGCTCCTGCCAATCGCTGGGCGGCGTGCCGTTGTAATAGGCCTGCAGCGCTTCGTTGTAGTCGACCGATTCATCGCCGAAGACCGCGCGCGATTCCTCGATCCGGCCGGCATCGCGAACGAGGCGATCCCAGTAGTAGTGACCGACTTCGTGGCGGAAATGGCCGAGCAAGGTGCGATACGGCTCGTGCATCGAGGTCCGGGCCCTTTCGCGCTCGACGGCGTCGGCCTCGACGATGTTGAGCGTGATCAGGCCCTCGTCATGGCCGGTCAGCACGCGAATATCGTTGGCGTCGGCGAGGAAGCTGAAGGAAAGCCCCGCCGCCGGGTCGTCGGCCTTGTTCGGGACCGCGAGCCCGAACCGGAGCAGGCTGTAGAACAGCCGGTGCTTGGCGACCTCGATGTCGCGCCAGCGCTCGCTATAGACCTGACTCGAAAGGTCCGGGATCATCATGTTGGTGCGGCAGCAGACGCAAAGCTGCTCCGGATTGTCGGCGAGCAGCACCCAGTTGCAGACGCCGTACTGCCGATTGGCACAGGGCTTGTAGAGCGTTCCGTCGAGACCATGCGCGGTGAAGAGCTGTTCGCCGTTGATGCCGGGCCCGGCATCGTCCAGCGAGCGAAGCTGACCCTGCGCCGGCACGAAGCCGAGCGGCCTCTGGCATCCCTCGCATTCGCTCGCCTCGAAGGGCAACCAGTGGGCACATGCCCGGCATTCGAACAGCCGCATCGTCAGCTCCAGCCACAGTGATGAACCCGGCGCTCTGCCGGGATATGGGCGGGCAACGTCGGAGCGCTCGATTGGTTCACGGACGGCCGTGGCAATTCTCTGTCGGCCGTCCTCGTGGCACCAGGAAAATCAGTCCTGCCTCGGCTCCCGCTCTGGAAAGCGGATGGTTATGCGGGTGCCGGCATGCTGCGGGTCGTGCTCAATCGCAGCCTCCAGCTTCCCAGCCAGAGCCTGGATGATGCGTCGGCCGAGACCGGTGCCGACGGCGCGCCCGTCGCCGCCGCTGCCAACGCCATCATCCTCGACGGTCATCGCGATTTCGCCGTCCGCGGCCTTCAAGGTGACGCGGACAGCGCCGTTTCTGCCGGGATAAGCGTATTTGAGCGCATTCAGGATCAGCTCGGTCATGATGACGCCGAGTGCCACGGCGCGGTCAGGGCGGATGGCGATCGAGTCGAGCGTGGCGGTGATCTGGCCACCGTCGCCATTCGCCTCGATGGTGCGGGCGAGATCCTCGATCAGGCTGCCGAGATAGAGGTCGAGAACGACGCTGTGGACGTCGTCCGAGGTATAGAGCCGGCGATGCACCTGCGAGACAGCCATGACGCGGCCGACCGCGGCGGCGAGGGCGCTCTTCACCGCTGCATCGGGGTGGGCCGAGGCCTGCATGTTGAGCAAGGAGGCGACCAGCTGCAGACTGTTGCCGACGCGGTGGTTGACCTCCTGGATGATCAGCGCCCGCTCATTGGCCAGCGCCTCAAACCGGTCGCGCGCCGCGCGCATTTCGGCCTCGGCCTTGCGATTGGCCTCCTGCATCCGCCGCGCCAGCAGCGCCGAGTCGAGCGCGGCGCGCAGAAGCGGGAAGAAGTCCTCGCTCGCTTCCTTGATCACATAGTCGGTGGCGCCGGCCTTGAGCGCAGCCACGGCGATGCGCCCCTGCGCCTCGCCGGTCACATAGACAACCGGCGGCGGATTCGTCATCGCGCCGATCACAGGCAGGATCTGCAGCCCGGTGCGGCCGGGCATGTGATGATCGAGCGCCACGATATCGATGCCGCCCTCGGCCAGCCGCGCCAGGCCAGCCTCGCCGTCGGTGGCGGTTTCGACCGTGTAGCCATGGCGGGTCAGATCCTTGACCGCCAGCCGGCAGAGCCCTGAATCGTCGTCGATATAGAGCACGACCGGCTGTGGGCCCATCATTTCGCCTCGGGCACTTTGATGACCGAGAAGAACAGGCCGAGCTGACGGATCGCGTTGGCGAAGTTCTCGTAGTTCACCGGCTTGACGACATAGACGCTGGCGCCGAGCTCATAGCAGCGTTCGATTTCGCGCTGGTCGTCGGTCGTCGTCAGGACGACGATCGGCGTCGCCTTGAGGTGCGGGCTTGCCTTGACGGCCTTCAGGATGTCGATGCCGGTCATGTCGGGAAGGTTCAAGTCGAGCAGGATCAGCAGCGCCTCGCCCTTGCGCTGGGCGCCGGTCCGATCCGTGCCGAGCAGGAACTCCAGCGCGCTTGTCCCATTGGCAAAGGCCTTGATCTCATTGCTGACACCCGCCCGGCGAATGTTCTTCTCGATCAGCCGCGCATGGCCTTCATCGTCTTCGACCATCACAATGGTCACGTGATTTGGGTTGTCGCTCATTGCATGGCCTCGTAGCTCTTTTGACTGATTCTCGTCATCCTCGCCGCTCCGGTCATTCGCGCCAGCTCTTCGGCAGGATCACGGTGAATGTGCTGCCCTCGCCGAACTCGCTGTCGAGGCGGATCTTGCCGCCGATCCGGCGCACCAGCGCGCGGACATGGGCAAGGCCGATGCCTTCGCCGGGCCGGTCCTGCACGCCGGCGCGGCGGAACAGCTCGAATACGCGCTCGCGGTCTCCCGCGTCGATGCCACGGCCATTGTCGGTAACGCGGATGACGACGTAGCCACCACGCTCGCTTCCGGTGATCGTGATCGCGCCGGGCCGGCCGGGCTTCAGATATTTGACTGCGTTGTCGACGAGGTTGGAGAAGATCTGCTCGATGGCGACGCGGTCGCTCTCGATCGTCGGCAGCGGCTCGATATCGATCGTGGCACCAGCTTCCTGTGCCTGATGGGTGACAGCGTCGCGAATGGTGACGAGCGTTGCCCCGAGATCGATCGGCTGCGGGTTGAAATCGCGGCGGCCGGCGCGCGAGAGATTGAGGATGGCGTTGATCAGCCGGTCCATCTTGGAGATGGAAGCCTTGATGAAACCGAGCGCCTCGTCAAAATCGGCATAGCTCTGGCTGCGGCCGCTGGTCACGTCGCGGCCGTCCTGATCGATCAGGTCGCGGCGGATTGCGTCGAGCTCGCCTGTGAAGCCCATGATATTCACCAGCGGCGACCGGAGGTCGTGGCTGACGATGTAAGCGAAGCGCTGCAGCTCGTCATTGGCCTCCTGCAGATCGTTCGTCCGCTCGTCGACCTTTTCCTCAAGATGGGCATTCGCCTCGGTCAGCGCTTCCTGTGCCCTTAAAAGACTCTCGTTCGAGCGCCGGATCAGCACGATCGAAATGCCCGCGAGAACGGCGAGCGCGACCGCGCCGAGAAGGGTCGTTGCCATCAGCCATCGGCTGGTTGCGGCGCTGCTCGCCGTGCGCGCCTCGAACAGCTCCTGTTCGGCGCTCCGCGCCGCCTGGCTGATATCGGTGAACGATTGCATCAGCGCCTGCCCGGCGGGGTCGCGGATGATCGCCAAGGCATCAGCTATCCTGCCGTTTTTCTGCAAGACGGCGATCTGTTCCAGTTCGGCGGTCTTTGCGCTCACCAGCCGCGACAGCTGAGCGACACGCTCGCTCTGATCGGCATTGTCGCTCACAAGGCCGATGAGCCCGGCCATGCGCCGAGGGATGGCGGCTAAGCTCTGATTGTAGACATCGAGATAGGTCGGGTCTTCAGTCAGCAGATAGCCGCGCTGCCCACTCTCGGCGCGGCGCACCGCGAGCTGCAGCAGGGACAGTTCATTCTCGACGGTCAGCGAATGCGTCACCCACCCCGTATCGGCGATGGAACGCTGGGCGAGCCAGACAGAAGCGCCCGCCATCACCGTCAGGATGGAAAACCCGACGGCGAGGAAGACGCTCTGGCTGAGAATGCGGAATTGGGATGGCGTCATCGTATGGGCAGCACGGTCCCTAAACGCGGGACGTCAGCGGCTTGTCCCGCTTGCTGTGATTAAAGCCGTCCCATCAACAACAGAACAATCAGGATCAGGACGATGATGCCGAGGCCGCCGCTCGGATAATAGCCCCAGCCCGAGCTGTAGGGCCAGCTCGGCAGCGCGCCGATGAGAAGAATGACAAGAACGATCAGGATAATGGTCGACATGGCAATCCCCGTTTCGACTGTTCGGATATCAAACGCGGCCGGAAGCGGGAAGTTTCATGCTGTCGCGGAATTATTCCATCAGCGCTGGCCGTCGAGGCGGCGGGCCTCGCGGAGCGAGGGGAAGAGCCGCGACCAGATCAGCGCGATGGCCACTGTCCCGGCGCCGCCGACGACGACTGCCGTCACCGCGCCGATGAACGCCGCGGAAACGCCGGCCCTGAATTCGCCGAGCTCGTTCGAGGCGCCGATGAACACCATGTTGACGGCATTGACCCGCCCTCGCACCGCATCCGGCGTCCAGAGCTGGATGAGCGTCTCGCGGATATAGACGCTGACCATGTCGGTCGCGCCCATGAGCGCCAGCGCCAGCACGGACAACCAGGTGATCGTCGAGAGGCCGAAGATCATCGTGAAGATGCCGAAAAGCGTCACGAAGACGAACAGCAGCAGTCCCGCCCGATCGCGGACCGGATGAAACGCCAGAAACGCGGCGACACTGATCGCGCCGACCGCGGGCGCCGCCCTGAGCAGCCCGAGGCCCCAGGGGCCGACCGCCAGAACGTCGCGGGCATAGACCGGCAACAGGGCATTGGCGCCGCCGAGGAGAACCGCGAAGAGATCGAGCGAAATCGCGCCGAGCACAATCTTCTCGCGCCAGACATAGCGGAAGCCGGCGATGACAGCTTCCCAGCTCGCTTTGTCGGCGCGGGTGTTCTGGACCGTGTGCGGCATGATCGCGACGAGGATGACGCCGATCGCGACCATCGACACTGCAACGAGATAGGGCGCCTCGGGGGCGAAGCCGTAGAGGAGCCCGCCGGCGACCGGGCCGGTGATCGTCGCAACCTGCCAGGAGCTCGAGTTCCAGGCGATGGCGTTGGCAAGATCCTCTGGTGGCACCAGATTGGGCGCGAGCGCCGCAGACGAGGGGCCGAGAAAGGCGCGAACGACGCCGAAGCCGAGCAGGATGGCGAAGACGATATTGACATTGCTGCTGCCCGACAGCGTGAAGGCCAGCAGGCCCGCCATTGCCAGTGCCTCGCCGACCATGCAGACGGCCATGATCGCGCGGCGGTTGAACCGGTCGGCCACAGAACCCGTCACCAGCACCAGCGCCAGCGCCGGCAGGAACTGCACAAGGCCGATGATCCCCAGATCGAGCGGATTCTTGGTGAGGTCATAGACCTGCCAGCCGACGGCGACGCTGACGAGATTGACCGCGAAATTGGCGAAGAGGCGCGCCACCCAATAAAGGGTGAAGCCGCGATGGCGGAACGCGCCCCGGTTGGAACGCGCTGCGGCTTGATCGGAGGATGACATGGCGGGAAACGCGTCCGGGGAGCGGGAAGGCGCGATGATCGCGCGGCCATCCTCTAACGCCGATTGCGGCCGATGGAAACATTCGCCGCTGAAATTGAGCCGAGGCGTGGCCGATGCGCCGCATCGTGACCGTCAAGGCCGAATGCACGAAGGGCGCAGCCTCGGCCGCGCCCTTCGTCAATTGCTGAAGCTTTGCGTCGCTTAGTCGAAGCGGCCGCTCGCATGAGCGAGCATGGTGTAGACCTTGCCCGTATCGGAAACGAGATAGGCGGTGGCCGTCGCCGGGTCCTGGCGTGTCACTTCGCCGAGCAGGCGCTCGAAATCGCCGACATAGCGATCGACCGCGTTGCGGAAATCCTTCTCCTGCTGATAGCGGCGGCGGATTTCGTCGAAGGTCTGCTGCCCCTGCAGCGTGTAGAGCCGGCGCGTGAAGACGTTCTTCTCGCCGCGATGATGCCGCTCCCAAAGCTCGGCCGCGGCGCGCGGATCGATAGCGCGGGCAATCTCGCTGGAGAGATTGCCGAGCGACTCCGGCGATCCGGCAGGCCGGGCAGGCTTGGTCTCGGCCGCAGGCTGATCTTCCTCGCGCGAGGCACGGCGGAGCAGGTCGGACACCCAGCCGCGCGGCTCGGCGCTGGCCTCGGATGCGGGCTTCGCCTGCGGCTGTGCGGCGCGGGGCGGGGCTACGGCCGGCGTTGCAGCCGGACGCGCTGCTTCTACGGGCCGGGCAGCGAGGGGCGCTGCCTGCTTCGGCTCGGCGACGATCCGCGGCTCAGGTGACGTGGCGGCGGCAGCCGGGCGCGGAGCGGGTGCAGCCTGCTGCGGGGCGGCCGCCTGCGGCTGAGGCCTTGGCGCTGAGGCAACAGGCTCGACGAAGCGGGCACGCGTCGCAGTCTGGCTCGGCATGGCAACGGAGACGTCCAGCGCGCGACCATGCTTGTTGATGATCGCCGACAATTCGCCGAGCGCCTGCAACTGATCCGAGACGACGCGGCGCATTGCATCGGCGCTGGCGCGGGTCTCCTCCGGCAGTTCCAGGATGCCGCGCTTCAACTCGGCGCGGGTGACCTCGAGGTCGTCATGGATGGCGCGGGCGACTTCGCGCATGCCATCGGTCGCCGACGAGAACTGGCCGGTCGCCTGGCTGACGGCCGCGTTCATCTCGTCGAGCAGCGTCCGATTGACCTGCCGAACCTCGTCGAGCGCCTTGCGGCCGACCGTGGATGCGGTCTGGTGCAGGCCTTCGAGATTGTCGACGACACCCTTGGCGGCCTCGGCGCTCGACTGCGACAGCAGTCGGGCGACTTCGGCAGCGCGGGTCTCGGCGTCGCTCACGCTGGCGGAGACGCTGTCAGAGAAGCTCTTCATCCGGCTTTCGAGATCGTGAGCGCGGGCAGCGAGCGTCGTTGCCAGTGTCTCGATTGCCTCGCGACGATGATCGACGGAGCCTTCAAGCTGGCTGTTCGCCTCGAGCAGCTTGCGGGCCGCTTCGCGCAGCGCGTGGCCCTGCTCCTCGAACCGGCCGGCAACGGTGCCGACTTTCTCGAGGACGTCGCGGGAAACCCCGCGCAGCGTCTCGACCTGACCGGCGAGCAGGCCGGCCGAGCTTTCGGTGCTGGTGACGGCCTGTTCGATCGACTGGGCCAATTCGCCGGTGCGGTTGGCGAGGCCGATCTCGATGCGGTTGAGGTTGTCTGCGGTGCGGCTGAGCAGCGTATCAAGCAGTTCGTTCGACTGGCCAAGCCGCTCGACAACGCCGGCGACATCGATGGTCAGACGCTGGTTGGTCGCGCCGAACGTCTGCGAGACGGTCTCGCCGCTGTCGATGAGCGCGCGGGTGGCGCGATCGGTGCTGGCCAGCACCATCGACACGACCTCATTGCCCTTCGAGGCCAGCAGCTCGACGACGGCATCGCCGGCCGAGACGACGCGCTGCGTCAGTTCGCTGCCATGCTGGTCCATCGTGGTGACGAGGCGGTTGCCCTCGCCATCGAGCAGGCGGGCGAGTTCAGCGCTGCGATTGCCGAGAACCTCGTTGAGGGCGCGAGTGCGTTCCTCGATCGCGGTGGCGACGGCGCCGGCACGGCTTGCCAGTGTCTCTTCGACTTCCGACGAGACGCGGCCGAGCTGGCCGACGACATCGCCCGAAAGGCGGGTGAGTTCCTGGCTCGTCTCGATCGAGGCGCGGCGGAGGCGTCCTTCTGCATCGTCGGTCGAGGCGGCGAGCAGATCAGCCGACGCGGCGGCAGCCGCTGTGAGCGACTGGGAGGCTTCGCCGGCAACGCGCAGCAGCCGGTCCGAGGCGCCGTCGACCGACTGGCCGAGCGTTTCAGAGGCTTCGCCCGCGGAGCGGGACAGAAGACCCGAGACATCGTCCAAGCTGCGCGACAGCGTCACCGAAGCCTCGCCAACCGAACGGATGACGGTTTCGGAGGCGAGCTCGCTGAAGCGGCCGATCAGGTTCGACGCGTCCTCGACGGAACGGCCGAGGGCCCCCGTGGCAATCTCGGTCGAGCGCGACAGCCGCTCTGCAGCTTCGTCGGCCGCGGCGCGGACGGCATCGCTGGAGCTCGTGGAAAGGTTCACCAGACGATCGGTCGCGTCGGCGAGCGTGCCGGAGATTTCCTCGGCGACGCGAGTCGATTCACGCCCGAGTGTCGCCGAGATCTCGGCAAGGCGCCCGGAGAGCACTTCATCCATCGCGGCGGCGCGCGCATCGAAGCTCTCGGTCGCCTCGGCAGCACGGCGGCCGAGCGTCTCGTTGATCGCATCGGTGCGCTCGACCAGCATGCCGGCCAGCGCCTCGGTACGGTCGGCGAGGCGGGTCGTCAGCTCGGTCAGCCGTTCGTCGACGATCGCGTTGATGTCGCCCTGGCCGGTCGCAAAGGTGTCGGCGATTTCGCGCGTCCGCTGGGCGAGGGTCTGGTTGATCTCAAGCGAACGGCTGTCGAGCGTTGCCTCGAGCGCGCGGGTCTGCTCTTCGAGCATCCCCGAAGCGGCGGCGAGCTTGACTTCCATCGTGTCGCCGAAGCGGGTGAGGCGCTCGTTGAGCGTGCCGTCCATCAGGTTGGCGCGATCGGCGAAGCGGCTGACCAATTCAGGTCCGCGCACCTCGATGATGTCGCGCAGCGCCGCGAAGCGCTCGTCGAGCCCGGTGGCGATCGCTTGACCGCGGTCGCCGATCAGTTCGCTGAACTGGGTCGAGGTCTCGACGATCCTGTCATGGGCCGCGGAAGCGCGGCTCTGGATGTCTTCGGCGAGCTCAACGCCCGTCGTGATGATCCGAGCATGCGTCGCGCTCGCCTGACCGGCGATCTCGTCGATGAGCTCCGAGCCGGCGCCGACGATCCGATCGTGGATCGCAGTGCCGCGCACGTCGATTTCCTCGGCGATTGCGCTGCCCGAGGCAGTGATGCGCTCGCTCGCGGCGGTTGCGCGGGTCTCGATCTCTTCGGCGAGATTGGCGCCGGCAGCGACGATCTGGGCATGGGCCGCATTGGCGCGCGCCGTGATCTCGCTGGACAGCGAGCCACCGGAAACGAGGATCTGCTGATGCACGGCGGTGCCGCGCTCCTCGATCGCCCGTGCCAGTTCTGCGCCGGTCCGGCTGATCTCGTTATGGGCAGCGGCCGACTGGCCGGCCAACTGGCCGATCAGCGCATTGCCGGAGCCAAGGATACGCTCATGCATATCCTTGCCACGGCTTTCGATCTCGTCGGCGAGGCGATAGCCCGAGCTGACGATCTGTTCCTGGGCCGTATTGGCGCGCAGCACGATCTCGCCGGCGAGCTGTTCGCCCGAGGATACGATCTCGGCATGCACGGCACCGCCGCGACGAGAGATTTCTTCGGCGAGAGCGCCGCCAGCCGTCACGATCTGCTCGTGCACGGCGCCGACCTGGCCGGCGATGTCGGCCGAAAGTGTCGCGCCCGAAGCAAGGATCTGCTCGTGCAGCGCCGTGGCGCGGCCCTCGATCTCGCCGACGATGTTGCCGCCGGCTGTTACGATGCGCTCGTGGACGGCTTCCACCTGGCCGGTGATCTCGCTGACGAAGCTCGACCCCGAAGCGACGATGCGCTCATGCACCGCGTTGCCGCGGTTCTCGATTTCATTGGCGACGTTGTAGCCCGAGGTGACGACCTGGGCGTGCACGGAGCCAATCTGCGCGGCGATGTCGCCGACCAGCGTTCCGCCGGTCGCGAGGATGCGCTGGTGCACGGTGTTGGCGCGGCTCTCGATCTCGTCCGCAAGGCTCGATCCGGTGGCGACGATGTGCTCGTGCACCGCGCTGGCCTGACCGGCGATCTCGTTGACGAGGCCGGAGCCCGAAGCGACGATCCGCTCATGCACGGCGCCGGCGCGGCTCTCGATCTCGTTGACGAGATTGGTGCCGGAGAGAACGATACGGCCGTGGACGGCGTCGGCACGGGCCTCGATCTCGTTGGCGAGGCCTGAACCCGAGGCGACGATGCGGGCATGCGCCTCTTCGGCGCGGCTGATGATCTCATCCGCGAGCTGGGCGCCGGTGTCGGCGATCCTGCCGTGGACGCGCTCGGCGCGGGCCGCGATCTCGTCGGCAAGGCCGTTGCCGGTGGTGACGATACGGCCATGCGCCTCGTCGGCGCGGTTCGCGATCTCGTCTGCGAGGCGCGAGCCCGAGGTGACGATGCGCTCGTGCACATCCACGCCGCGGCTCTCGATGGTGTCGGCCAGGTCCTGGCCCGAGGCGAGGATCTGCTGGTGGATCGCGGTGCCGCGGGTCTCGATCGCTTCCGACAGCTGCTGGCTGGTCGAGATGATCAGGTCATAGACCGCGGTACCACGGCTCTCAATCGTCTCGGAAGCATCGCGGCTCGAGGTCAGGAAGCGCTCGTGCAGCATTTCGGCGCGCGAGGCCATGGTGTCGGCGATCTCGGCGCCCGATGCGACGATGGTCTCGTTGATCTTCATGCCGCGCATGGCGATCGCCTTCGCGACCTCGCCGCCGACTTCGGCGAGGCGCTCGGTCAGCTCGGCGGAGCGGGCATCGAAGGTCTCGTTCACGGCGGTGGAGGCGACGTCGATCGTCTCGCGCAGCGCCGCTGTGCGGGCCTCAAGCAGGTTCGCCATCATATCGCCGGCGGCGTTCAGCCGGTCGGCAAGGCCGCCGCCATCAATCGAGATGGAATCCTGGATCCGGTCGCCGGTTGATGCGAGACGGCTGGCGAGATCATCGCCGCGGCTGCTGATCGTATCGGCGATGCGGGTGCCGGTCTCGTCGAGCTTTTCGTTGATCTCCTGGCCTCGCAGGGCGAGATCGACGATCAGACTGTCGGCATTCGACTTCAGCGCCGCATTCACCTCGCGGGTGTGATGCGAAATTGTCTCGGCGACCTGGTTGCCGGTCAGCGCGATCGAGCGCGTGATGTCGATCGTGCGGCGGTCGAGGCCGGCCGCCAGTTCCTCGGTGATCCGGGCAAGGGTGTCGTTGACCTCGCGGCCACGCTCCGCGACGGTCTCGGCCATGGCGCGGCCCGTCAACTCGAGCGTCTCGTTGATGTCCGTCGAGCGGACGAGCAGCGCATCGGTCACGTCGGCGCCGGTACGCGACAACGTTTCAGTGACTTCGCTGACCGCGCCGGTCAGACGCGTGACGAGGTCGTCGCCGCGAACCGACAGCTTGTCGATCATCTCGTCGCCGGCGGTGCCGAGCGTAACGGTGATCTGCTGGCCGCTATTGGCGAGCGCGGCGGTGACGCGTGTGCCGGAATCGATGACCTGGCCGGCGATCTGCTCGCTGGCGTCGCGGAGATCCTTGGTCAGCGTCTCCTGCGCCGAAACGATGGAGGCGCGCACGCGCTCGGAATTGATGACGATGGCTTCGCGCTGGTTGGCGAGATCGTCGATGAGGCCGCGCATCCGCAATTCGTTGTCGGAATAGGAACGCTCCAGCGCCGCGACTTCGTTGTGAACCATCAGCTCGAGTTCGCTCGCCCGGGCGAGGGCCCGCTCGATGCCGTCGCCCATGGCGGCGACTTCGCGGCGGATCGCCTGGCTGACCATGACGACAGACTCGGACGCCGCCTCTTCGGGCTCGGCGAGCCGGGCCGCAACCTCGGAAATCGACCGCGCAGCGATGCGCATTTCCTGGGCGCGGGCGATCATCATCGCAATGCCCCAGACGATGCCGAGCGGCAGCACGAAGGCGAGGACGACATTGGCGAACTGTGCGGCGCCGAGGCCATTGGCGCCGGCGAGCGGGTTGATGCCGGACGAGGCGAGGAAGGTGAACATCGCGCCGACCCAGAGCAGCGAAAGTACGGCGGCCACAGGATAGATGACGCGAGAGGGGCGGCGGGCCGGCAGGCTGGCCCCGGCGACGCGGCGGTCGTCATTGGCTGGCGGGCGACCCTTGCGGTCGAAGCGGCGCGGACGCTGCGCCGGTTCCTCGGCCGTTTCACGCGGGGCAGGGGCATCGACGCGGGAGGTCCCGCGGGAGCCGGCGGCCGGCTGTTCGCCCTTGCGCGGCGAATCCGAACGACGCGGCGCCTGGTTGGGCGCCTGGCCCGTGGCGCGCAGCGGTTCGTTGATGCGGGGCATTTCGAGCCGTCGATCACGCGGTCCGCTCTGCGCGGCCTCGCGGGTCTGATCGGCTGTCGAAGCGGCGGGATCTATCCGGAGAGCCTGCTCCACGGCGGAGAGAACTGCGTCCGCCGGGTCCTTGGACTTCGGAGTATTCACCATTCTTTAAGCCTCGCGTCCGTACTCGATACTGCACCGGCCGCTTCGGCGAAAACTGTGATTCGCCGAAAGCACGAAGGTGTCCAGGTGCAGACGGTTCGAAGCCCCGAAGGATCTTGCCATCCGCGCCGTGGATCCGCCGTTGTCCGCCTGCATACACCAGGCCGGACTGGCCTCCACACCCTTGCCCACCACACCACCTTTTGGCACATCCGTGCTGGTCATACAAGGAAGCGCCGGCGCCAAGCTTGCCCTTTCAACAGGCTGCGGGCGGGGTTCCAGCCGCTGCGCGGACATGCCGTCCGATGGCGCCCCGATGCGTTGACGTCATGCCGGTGGTGAACGGCGCCGGGCCTGACCACGGACTGGCGGTTCTCGATGATCAGGCGCGGCTGGCGCTTGCCGGCGGCGACGCGTCGCTCGCCGCCGAGCTTTTGGACATCTTCCGCCGTGAGATCCTCCCCGAGGCCGAAAACCTGCCTGCGCTCGCCGAGGCAACTGACCGCTGCGCGCTTGCCCACAAGGTCCGCGGCGCGGCGCTGGCCATCGGCGCGGCGGAGATCGCCGCTGTCGCGTTGAGGATCGAGAGCGGAGGCGCGTTTGATGCGGACCTGCCGCTTACGTGGTCCGACTGCCTCGGACGGCTGCGCCAAGCCCTGGCGGAGGCCGCCAATCGGGGGCGAGGGGGCTGAGGCGTCCGGTCGCTTGGCAGTCCGGCTCGAAATCGCCTAAGAGTTCTCTTCGCGGCGCAGCATGGCCGTTCGCTTCACCCGTCCGTTCATCCACCCGTCAAGCGGTTCTCATGGCCAAGATCACCTACATCGCCTCCGACGGCACGGTCTACGACATCGACGCCCGCGAGGGCACGACGGTCATGGAGAATGCCGTCCGCAATTCGATTCCCGGCATCGAGGCCGAGTGTGGCGGCGCCTGCGCCTGCGCCACCTGCCATGTCTATGTCGATCCGGCCTGGGTCGAAGCGACCGGTGAGCCGGAGCCGATGGAAGAGGACATGCTCGACTTCGCCAGCGACGTGCAGCCGACCTCGCGTCTCTCCTGCCAGATTCGGATCACGGCGGCGCTGGACGGCCTGGTGGTCCGCATTCCCGAGAGCCAGGGCTGAATTCAGCGGTTCGGCGAACAGCGTTTCCAACAGCTGGCCCTTTGCGAGCATAAACATGCTTTGCAGGCCGGCTATGAGCCGCTAAACCTCGCCCGCATCTTCACCTTCAAGAGATTGTCCAGCGGCCTACCATGAGCGAAACCATCGAAACCGACGTCGTCATCATCGGCGCGGGCCCGGTCGGCCTGTTCGCCGTGTTCGAGCTCGGTCTGCTCGATATCCGCTGCCACCTCATCGATATTCTCGACAAGCCGGGCGGCCAGTGCGCCGAGCTCTATCCGGAGAAGCCGATCTACGACATTCCGGGCTTCCCGATCATCACCGGGCAGGGCCTCACGGACAACCTCCTGGCGCAGGGCAAGCCTTTTGCGCCGACCTTCCATCTCGGCGAGATGGTGATCGGTTTCGAGACGCTCGAGGACAAGCGCTTCCGCGTCGTCACCGACAACGACAAGGCCTTCATCGCCAAGGCGGTGGTCATCGCGGCCGGCGGCGGCTCGTTCCAGCCGAAGCGTCCGCCGGTTCCGGGCATCGATGCCTATGAGGGCAAGTCGGTGCACTATTCCGTCCGCAAGATGGAGTCGTTCCGCGACCACGACATCCTCATCGTCGGCGGTGGCGATTCCGCGCTCGACTGGACGCTGAACCTTCAGCCGCTCGCCAAGAGCATCACGCTGATGCACCGCCGCGATGCGTTCCGCGCCGCGCCGGACAGCGTCAACAAGATGCGCGCGCTGGCCGATGCCGGTCAGGTCAAGCTGGTGTTCGGCCAGGTCACCGGGCTCGAAGGCACCGACGGCCACATGACGCATGCCGTCATCGTCGACAATGACGACAAGGAGCATCGCCTGCCGGCGACGCGAATGCTGCCCTTCTTCGGGCTGACGATGAAGCTTGGGCCGATCGCCGACTGGGGCCTCAACCTGCATGAGAACCTGATCAAGGTCGATACCGAGAAATTCGAGAGCTCCGTTCCCGGCATCTTCTCGATCGGCGACATCAACTGGTATCCGGGCAAGCTGAAGCTGATTCTCTCCGGCTTCCATGAGGCGGCGCTGATGGCGCAGGCCGCGAGCCGGATCGTGTTCCCCGACAAGAAGGTTCTGTTTCAGTACACGACGTCGTCAAGCAGCCTGCAGAAGAAGCTCGGCGTCGCCTGACGCCGAAGCTCTCTCTTCGCTGCTGCCCTGTCGTGTGGCCGCTCAGCCGGGCGTGAACGCGACGACCTTGCCGGCCGCATCGGCCGTGCACATCGCGCGGTCGCCGCGCACGGCGATCAGTGCCATGGTCTGAGATCCATCGGCATTCAGCCGTGAATTGCCGACTGTGACGTCCTGCGGCTTGATGTTCAGCGCTTGCGCCATGCGTGCTGTGCAGGCCGCCGCCTCGCCGGTCTGGTCGCCGCCGGCCGTCGCCTGCGAGGCCGGAACCATGGTGTTGCTCGACTGGCAGGCCGTGAGGCCAAGGGCGAGAAGGAGGCCGGCGCCGGCCCGGAAGCAGTTCATCATCTTGCGTCTCCCCGTGAATGCGCGCGCCTTCTGTTCCACGGATACCGCGCATTTGTCGAGCGGGAAGGGGCAGCTTCAGAGCGCGCGCGCTCTTGTCGCTCGGACCATGCGCGGTCCGAAATCCGGGTATTTGGCTGCCTCGCAACGCTGCGGCGCGATGACGAGGGCGTCATTGGCCCTGTCATCCCGCGGTTCAGCCCCCCCCGCGCGGCGCTGGAAGGGCGTGGCATCGTTGCCGCACTGCCGCGAAGATGCGCCGCGAAGGATTGCGCGGCTCGCTTCGGCGTCGCGGCTCCTCTAGTCTCCGGCCGAACTCTCCCCAGAGGACGTCATGGCCAACGAGACCTTCCAGAAGCAGCCGCCGCGCAAGAAGGCACCTGTCAAGCGCGTCACCCTCTCCGAGGACGCCAAGCGCGCCTATGAGGAAATGGTGCAGAAGCGCGACGAGCGCGAGCGCGACTACGCCCGTCACCTCGCGGCCGATAACAAGCCGCGCTGACGCTTCCCGGGCGGCCGTCTTCATTCCGGACGGCCCCTGATCTTCCGAGCATAGGCGAGGCTTGCACGCCCGCGAGTCCGGCTGCGTCAACGGGCGCTCGGCTCCGACGAAACGCGATCGTGATTTCGCCGCAGGAGCGGGATATCCGATCGACCATTGACGTTGCGCTGGTTTCCTGCGGAATGGCGGCAGACGCCCTTGTCGATATCCAGAAGCGGCGGGGAGCGTTCCGTTGAGTTCCGATAGCGAGGGCGCTGGCGCCAACAGGGCCACGGCGCGGTCCTACCGCCCAGACATCGATGGCCTCAGGGCGATCGCCATCATCGCGGTTGTCCTGTTCCATGCCGGCATTGCCGGTTTTCGCGGCGGCTTTGTCGGCGTCGACATCTTCTTCGTCATTTCCGGCTATCTGATCACCGGCCACGTCTACCGTGATGCCGTCGGGGGAAATTTCAGCCTCGCGAGCTTCTACGCCCGCCGCGCGCGCCGCATCCTTCCCGCGCTCTTGTTCGTCATCCTTGCCTCAACGGCAATCGGCTTTATCCTGTTGTCGTCCAACGAATACAGCGATCTCTCCAAGAGCACGCTGGCAGCATTGTTTGGCGTCTCCAATATATATTATTATTTATCGATCAATTATTTCGGCCCTGCATCCGACCATCTGCCGATGCTGATGACCTGGAGCCTCGGAGTCGAGGAGCAGTTCTATATCTTCCTGCCATGGATCATCGTGATCGGCCTGCGCTTCTTCGGACGAGGCATCATCGCGATTCTTGCAGCTCTCTGCGGTGCTTCCTTCCTCTATTCGATCGTCTCGCTGCGCGGTGACCCATCCTTTGCGTTCTACATGCTGCCGACGCGGGCCTGGGAACTGGGTCTCGGCGGCATGCTCGCCTTGGCCGAGCTTCGCGGCTTCTCGCCTTTTCGCGGACGACCGCATCTCGCCGAGTTCGTCGCCGCGGCTGGTCTTGCATGTCTCGCGGTCGCGATCTTCTGGCTCGATTCGTCGGTCCTCTTTCCGGGCGTCTTGGCGCTGCTGCCGACCCTCGGTGCGGCCCTGGTCATCGCCGCGCCGGGCACCGTCACGGGGCGGCTCCTTGCTCTCCGACCACTCGTGTTCGTCGGGCTCGTTTCCTATTCCTGGTATCTCTGGCACTGGCCGCTGCTCAGTTTCGCCAGGGTCACCGCGCTCTGGCCGCTCGGCCGCAATGCGGCGCTCATCATCGTCGGCCTCTCCTTCGCGTTGGCGGTGCTGAGCTATTATGCCGTCGAGCGGCCCTTTCGCCGCCGAAAAGCGCCGAACGGCGCAACGTTGCTGCGCTATGGCGGGGCCATGACGGCCGCGGCGCTTATCCTCGTCGGCGTGATCGCTTGGCGCGGATTGCCGCAACGGCTGCCGCCCCAGGTCGCGGCGCTAGAAGACGTGATGGTCGAGGAAGAGCGCTGCCTCGTCTATGATGGCGTGGCCGAGCCGCATGTCGATCCCTTCTGCCTTCCGTCCGTGGCGGCCGATCGGTTGATCGTATTGATCGGTGACAGCCATGCCGCCGCGCTGGCGCCGGGGCTGCGCATCAGGGCGCGGGCGCTCGGCTATGAACTCGCCGTCTTCACCAAGGCATCGTGCCCGCCTTTGCTGGGCGTCACGCGACTGATGCCCGATTATCCGCCGCATGACGCGGAATGCAGAGCCTATGACAGCAAGGTGATGGCCTGGATCAAGGCCAATCCGACGATCCACAAGGTGATCCTGGCGGGCTTTTGGGCCGGCCCGATGCAGGCCGCGCCGAAAGGCGAGGCCTATGTCTCGGTGCGGCCGGAGGAGGCCGGTCTGGACAACGACACCCTGCTCGAACGCGGCCTTGCAGCGGAGATCGCCGTCTTGCGTGGGCTCGGACCTGAGGTGGTCGTTCTGCAGGATGTGCCGTTCTTCGTGTTCCCGCCGGCCAACTATCTGCTGCAGCAGGTCATCGGTGCGAGGGCTAGACTCAGCGGTCTCCTCGGCGGTCCGCGCGACCTCGGCCAGACGGATGGTCCGAAGGCCTATGTCTTCAACGTGAATGATGGCACGCATGACATCGTAAACCGCGCTGCGGCATCAACGCCGGGCGTATCGGTGATCGATCCGTTCAAGATCCTCTGCTCGGCGGATCGTTGCCGCTTTGCCGCCGAAGACGGGTCATCCCTCTACAAGGATACCCAGCATCTCTCGGCGAAAGGCTCCGAGGCGTTGGCGGCGACGATCCTGCCCTGAGCCTGCGCAAAAGGGGCGGCAGGACGTAGAGAGACGCCATCTGTTGCTGGAGCGCAAAGCGGAGGCGTTCAGTCCGCCTCTTGCTTCCCCTTGCCCGGATTGATGCGGGCGAGCTCGGAGATGAAGTCGGCCATGGCCGGCGGCTTTTCTGATTGGAACGGCAGCGGCCGGCAGACCTCGATCGCAGCGATGCCGATGCGCGCCGTCAGGATGCCGTTGATGACGCCTTCGCCGAGCCGGGCTGAAAGCCGCGCCGCCAGACCGTGGCCGAGCACCTGCTGGATCAGCGAATCGCCGGCTGCCATGCCGCCCGTGACCGCGAGATGGCCGATGACATGCCGTGCGAGGCGGAGGAAGCCGAGCGTTCCCGGCCGTCCGCCATAGAGCTGGCCAAGCTGGCGGATCAGCCGGAGCGCTGAAACCAGCACGAACAGAACGTCCACGGCAGCGCGTGGCGAGATCGCTGTGACGACTGTCACGCGCTTGGCCGTGGCGAGCACGAGCGAGCGCGCTGCGACATCGAACGGAACCAGCAGTTCGCGTTCGGCGAGGCCGATCAGGTCGCGGCCGTCGATGATTTCCTCGGCATGGCCGGCGAGGCTGGCGCGGCCCTTGGCTGTCTCGGCGCGCGCGCCATAGAGATCGGCGAGATCGCGCACGACGGCGCGCGCCGCCTTGCGATCGTCGGCGAGCGCTGCGGCCGCTGCGTCATCATGGATGCGCGTGATGCGGCGCAGCCGAACGAGGCCGGAGACCTCTCGGGTCGCGATGGCGAGGACCGCCAACCCGGCCAGCGCCGCCGCGCCGACCGCGACCCAGCCGAGCCAGTCGGCGCGGTCGAACAAATCGCGGATCAGCCGGTCGATCGCGAGTCCGATGCCGAGTGAGACCAGGACGCCCAGCGAGGAAAACAGGAGGTCGGCCCAGCGGATGCCCCGGCGCGGCTTCGGGACGGCCGGCGGAAGCGGCTCATCATCCGGCTCGCGCAAGACGACCGGCCGGTCAGCGGGCCGCAGCGCCGCGTCGGGATCGTCGGTCACGTGCACACGGTCGAGGCGGAAGGCCGCGGGGCGGCGGGGCGTCTCGCCGGTCATGGCAACACCTTGATCATCGCTACCCGGATCATGCCAGCCGGTCTCCGATGAGGAATTCGAGCGCGCGGTCGAGCCGGATATGCGGCAGCGACAGCTTGATGCCCTCGGCGGTGCGCTCCAGCGCGGGCGGGCGGAAGCGGACGAAACGGAGCGCCCCGGCGCGTTCAGACATTGAATCAACGTCTTCGAGTGCTGATTCCGGAGACTTGGGCAAGTCACCGGGAAAAAACGCGATTTCGGTTCTGCCGTCGTAGATTTCCCCGTCGAAGACCTCGCCTGCGAGCGGCGTTCCGATGATTGAGGGAAGCCTCTGGCCGCCCGCGGTGACGACGCCTTCGCGGGTGGCGCGGACCGAGGCCAGCGCCGCGATCTCGACCTGTGCGCCGGCTGCTTCGGCGCGTCCGATCGCCGGCGCGAGCAGATGGCCAAGGATGCGTTCCAACCGGTCGTGGTCGGCGTGATGCAGGTGATCGGCCTTGGTCGCGCCGATCAGGATGCGGTCGATCCGCCGCGTGAACAGGCTGGCGAGCCATGAATTGGCGCCCGGCCTGTAGCTGCCGAGGATTTCGGTCAGCGCCGCGGAGAGATCGGCAACTGCGGCAGGGCCGGCATTCAGCGCGTTGAGCGCGTCGACGAGAACGATCTGCCGGTCGAGACGGGCGAAATGATCACGGAAGAACGGCTTCACCACGATCGACTTATATGCCTCGAAACGGCGCGTCATCATCCGCGTCAGCGAGCCCGCGGGCGCATTCGCGACATCGCCGGGCAGCGGGCAAAAGGTGAGGGCCGGCGAGCCGTCGAGATCGCCCGGCATCAGGAAGCGGCCGGGCGGCAGGGTGGAAAGGGCGTGTTCGTCGGCGCGGCAGGCGCGCAGATAGTCGGTGAAGAGCGCGGCGAGTTCGCGCGCCAGCGTCTCATCTTCGGCCGCGCGCGGATCGAGAGCCTCAGTTCGGGCGATGAAGGCGGCGGCTGCCGGCGGGCGACCCGGCCGGCGCGCCAGCGCAATCGCTTCGCTTGACCAGGAGGCATAGTCCTTGGCGAGCAAGGGCAGGTCGAGCAGCCATTCGCCGGGATAATCGACGATGTCGAGATTGAGCGTGCCGGCGCCGAGGCGCTGGCGCAGGAACGAGGCCGATTCATATTCGATGACGAGTCTCAGCTCGCTGATCCGCCGCGTTGAATCCGGCCAGATCCGGTCCTCGACCAAAGCGCGGACATGGTCCTCATAATCGAAGCGCGGCACGTCGTCGTCCGGCTGCGGCTCGAGCCGGGCTCCGGTGACGCGCCCGGTTGCGTAGGAGCGGAACACCGGCAGGCGTCCACCATGCACGAGATTGTGGACGAGGGCTGTGATGAAGACCGTCTTGCCCGCACGGGCGAGCCCGGTCACGCCAAGGCGCACGGTCGGGTTGACGATGTCGGTCGCGCGATCGCCGAGCGTGGCAAATGCGAGGCGGGCGTCATCGGCAAGGCTCGAAAGGTTCAATCGCGCGGTACCCGTCGCCATCAATCTCCGGAAGCCGTCGCGGCGGCGATCCGGGCGGCAGGCGGGATGTAGGCATGCGGCCGGCGCGGCGGAAGAGCTATTCGTCGTCTGCGGGCGGTTCGGCGCCGACGACTTCGAGTTCCCTAGGCCGGAAAAAGGCAACCACGCGGCCAGTGTTGGGGCGAACCTCCGACCATTTGTGATGTTCGAAGTCGATGACGGCGAGCCCCGCAGTCGGGAATTTCTGGCCGATTTCATCGCGCAGCGCCGGATTGCCGCTGCCGATCAGTTCGAGCGCGCATTCCTGCACCGATGGATTGTGTCCGATGAGCAGAAGCGTGCGCGCCGGGCCGCCGAGCGCAGCAATGCTGTCGATATATGCCTCGGGCGGGACCTCGTAGAGATCACGGGTGATGCGGATCTCGAGATCGGAGGCGATGACCGGCAGAATCCCGAGCAGAGTCTCGCGCGTGCGCCGGGCCGAGGAGCAGAGGATGCGATCGGGCAGCAGGCGGTGGGCCGCAAGATGTTCGCCGATCATCGTCGCCGCGCGGCGGCCGCGGGGGGCCAGCGGGCGGTCAAAATCGACGGCGCCGGGGACGTCCCAGGCGGATTTCGCATGGCGGAGCAGCAGCAGACGCATCATCGGGACCGCAATGTGTTGGCGAGGCAGCGGCCGCGGTTGCCCGTCGGCCGAGCCGCGCTCCTAGCACGAAACGTCGATGCGGTCGAACGTCCCTCAGCGGCAGAACTTGCGCACGCCGCCGGAGGCGATGAAGTAGCCGCTGTTCGGATCGAAGCTGCGGTAGCGTTGCGCGCAATAGGCATACCACTCGCGCGACCAGGCAGGCGGCGCGCCATAGCCGCGTGGCGCCGCATAGACCTGCGGGGGGGCTCCATAGGCCTGCGGCGGCCTTGGGGCGCCATAGTATTGGCCCGGCGGAGGTGGCGGGCTCTGGTTGCCATAGCCGGGCAGGGGCGGTGGCGGCCGGTTTGCCGAGGCGCGGACCATGCAGTCCTGATAGGCCTGGTCGTAGAACCCGCGCCACTTCTGCTGGCCCTGGCCAGCGCCAACCAGTGCGCCTGCGCCGCCGCCGATCGCGGCCCCATTGGCCGCGCCGCGATTGCCGTCGATGATGCCGCCGAGCACGGCGCCGCCGATCGCGCCCATGGCGCCGCCCGCAAGCGCGCCGCCGGCTGCGCTGCCGCCGGCCATCCGGTTGGCATAGTCGCGCGCCATGCTGTCGCAATAGCCCTGCTGGGCCAGCGCCGCGCCGCTGGTTGCCGCCAATGCACCCAGCATCGCAACTGTCCACACCATCGCGCGCCGCATCGTCATGCTCCCCCTGCCGCCGGTCTCTTTCCGGCGCCTCCTCGCGCGACTATCGCGCAAGTTGGGGCAGGATCAAGGCGTGCCGGGGGATGAACGAAGCCCGTGCCATTCATTCAAATGCCACCTAATTCGCTGACCCGTGATTAAGGACTGCGGCTCTAGCCTCATCCATGCCGGATCGGCGAATCGCGCCGGTGGCGGCTTCGGTTCAGCCTGCAGGAGATCGATGGATGGCGCTCAAACTGGAGCTCAAGGCGGGTGAACGCGTACAGCTTGGCGAGCTCGTGATCGTCAACCAGGGCGGACGCACGCGGCTCTGTATCGAGGGCGACACGCCGGTTCTGCGCGAGCGCGACATGCTAGCGCCGGAAGCTGCAACCTCGCTGCCGAAGCGGCTCTATCTCGCGCTGCAATCGATGTATCTTTCGCGCGATTTTGGCCGATATCAGCCCGAAGTGGCGCGACTTTCGCATGAAATCGCGAAAGCCGAGCCGGCCTCGGGTCCGGTGATCGATGCGATCGATACACTGCTTCGCTCGGGCCAGCCCTATCGAGCGCTCCGCGAGGCGCAGCGGCTCATCCTCAGCGACGCCAACGCGACGCTCGCCAAGGCGAGCTGACGCCTCGGGTCTCTTTCAAAGCTAGCGGCGACTGCTCGCGGCGAGGCGCTGCGGGATCTGCCGGCCGATCCGGTCGTTGCGCGGCATCGGTCTAGGGTCGACCACTGGCGCGCGGCCATTCAGCTGCCGGTAGGGCATAGGATCGGCGGCGGCCCTGGCGGTCGCGAGGGCGGCCATGTCGATCTGCAGAACAGAGACGAACTCTTCATGCAGCCGGCGGAGCCGTTCGACGGCCTCGGGCGCGAAATGCTCGAGTTCGGGTCCGATCTGGCGCAGCATCGCGAGATCGGCGAGATAGGCGGCGGCGAAATCGTTCTTGCGCGCATCGAGCGCTGCCGCTGCGACATGTTTACCGGCCCGCAGCAGGACGCTCTCGGCCTCGATCAGTTGCAGCAGCGAATCCATTGTGGTCTCGATCACCGCGCAGATGTCCGATGCCGCCTCGCGTGAGGCGACTGCGGGAAGCTCGCCGGCGGACGGTGAGAGGGCTGGCGTCAGCATGGGCGCGTCCTTCGGGCGTGGAGCGGGGAGCGCTCGATCCCGCGCATTAAGCGATCGTCATCCTTAACAAACCCTCTCCGCCGCGGCAGGCCTGGGGAGCCGCGCCAGCTTGAGCGCTGCGGCGCCGCCCATGGGCATCAGCGTTACGCGTTGTGAGCCCGATCGCTAGAGTGTCATATTTTCTAAGTAGTTAGCCGGCAATTCTGAGCGATAGAATCGCCCCGTTGGGGCCATTTTCTATGTGTGTGAGGGGCGGTTGTCCTCAGGCTGGTGCATCGCTATATTCCGCGCCTCAAAGCCACCGAGTTAGGGGTTGTTCATGACGCTAGACAGTCTTGAAGAGTATCGGCCCTCCGAAACCGAACCCTTCATGAACGAGCGGCAGAGGGAGTATTTCCGCAAGAAGCTCCTCGCCTGGAAAGAAGACATCCTGAGGGAATCGCGCGAGACGCTCCAGCACCTCCAGGACGAGAACGTGAACCACCCCGATCTCGCCGATCGGGCTTCGTCGGAAACGGATCGGGCCATCGAGCTCCGTGCCCGCGATCGCCAGCGCAAGCTGATTTCGAAGATCGACGCCGCCTTGCAGCGGATCGATGACGGCAGCTACGGTTTCTGTGAGGAGACGGGGGAGCCGATCAGCCTGAAGCGGCTCGACGCGCGCCCGATCGCGACTTTGTCGATCGAGGCGCAGGAGCGGCATGAGCGCCGCGAGCGCGTCTATCGCGACGACTAGGCGCAAGGGCCGCTGACTTCGGTGCATGTTGAACAAACAAATAGGTCGCGATCCGCAAGGACCGCGCCCTATTTGTTTGGGTAGACGATAACGCGCTGTTGGCAGCGCTGATCAATTCCGCCGGGTGCTGGAAATCTCACCGAGCAGGCGGGCCATCTCCTTTTCGAGATCCCCCACCGAGGCGGCACGATCCTGCGTCTCGGCCCGGAACTCGGGCTCGTTGCCAGCATCGACGGCCGGCTCCTGGTCGAACGGACGCTGGGGCGCGATGTTCGGCGCGGCAAAGCCCGGCTCACGCGACTGCCGCACTGGACGGCCGGGATCGCGCACATCGTTTGGATCGATATCGAAGATCGGCTCAAAGCGCGGCGGAGCCTCGGGATCGGTGTTCGGCGCGCCATAGGGCGCATCGCCCATTGAGGGAGGAATGACCGGCGGGGCCGGCGGCATCGGCGCGCGCGGCGCAGGACGGCTGGGTTCAGGGCGGCTCGGCTCGACACGCACCGTCTCGACCGCAACCCGCTCGGCGACAATCTCTTCGACCTCAAGCGTCGGCTGGGCCGGCTCGGGAACCGCGGGTTCCGGAGCTTTGGGCTCGGAAACCCTGGGCGCAACCGGTGTGCTGCGGCCGAGCGGACGGGCAGGCGGTTCGGGTCGACGGGGTTCCACGGTGACTTCGGCGGGTTCGGCGACAGTCCGGCTGCGGCCGACCTGGCCGAGGAACGACGTCGCGGCGCGCAGCGACTTCGGCGTCAGTGCGCGCGGCGGCGCAGGCGGCACGGGGTCGGGCTGCGGCTCGGCACCCGGGCCCTCGTCGACCATCTCGGCAGCGTGCTGAGGGTCCGCCGGGCGCTGGGCCTCGATGATGCGCTGCGTTTCGAGGCTGCGCGAGATTGGCGCCACCGGTTCTGCCTCGGCTGGCGTATAGCGCGCATCATTTTGGCGGCCATAGTCCTGGCGCCCGTAATCAGGCGCGATCGGCTCCAGCGGCGCCGGCTCTTCGCGGCGCGTGTCCATGACCGCGGCTTCCGGCTCGGCCGGAGCTGATTCGAATGCGACATAAGCTGGCTCGGCGCGAACCTCGTCGATCGGCAAGGCTTGAGCGCGCGGCGGCTGGCTGTTTGAACGCGCGGCGGCTTCGTTCCGGCGCTGCGCAGCCGACGCGCGATGTATAGCCGCCTCGACGACGAGATCGCTCGGGCCACCGATCAGGATCAGATGCTCGACATTGTCGCGCCGGATCAGCACCAGTCGGCGCTTCTGGTCGATCGGCAAAGCATCGAGAACGCTGAGGCGTGGCTGGCGTCCGCGCGCGCCGGACGAGCCGATGCGATTGCCGGTGAAGGTCCGGATCAGCCAGAACACGATCATAATGACGAGTGCGAGGATGACGAGCGTGATCGCAAACTGGGCGATCATTGCGCCGGTCGTGCCGAGCATCGGTTCGAGATAGTCACGCATCCCGTTCTCCTGGTGCGCCGGCCCCGGCCAAGCGTCCGCCATCGTCAAGCATCATGCGCGACCAGCGCGCTCTATCAAAAGGGGTTTTCGTGCGCCGGCTCGCAGTTGGCAAGAGCCCGGACGACGAATCGGCTTATCAATGCCGAAAAGCCGTTAGCAATTCACTAACCATCCTTTGAACAAGCTGGCTTCGTATCCGCGCGAATCGCCTGTTCGAGCTGTCTTGCGAAAGTCTGCGATCGTGCTTCTACAGCCCTGTTGCATCAATACCGTTCCGTCCGTCGTGTTCCCCGCCGCATGGCTGCCGGCAGGGACGACAGGCGCTGTGTCTCGCTCGGCGGGTGTTCCATGACGACCGAATTCGGCACTGCCGGCGTGCGACCCCCGGTCATCGACCGTGGGGGCAGAACCGGGGGTATCGGCCGTCTCGTGGTGCTGGCGATCGTCCTTGTCGGCATCGCGATCGCCGGTGCGCTGCTGCCGCCGGCCTCGGCGCAGCCCTTCATCTTTGCGGTTCTGGGCGTGCTCGCCGTCATCGGCGTTTTCACATTGTTCGCCGCTGCGATCGGGCTCGTCCGCTTCGGCGGCCAGGTGCCGCGCGACGATCTTGCCCGCGGCTTCATCGATTCGATGGCCGAAGGTCTTGTGATCAGCGACCGCGAGGGCCGCATCCTCTATGCCAATGGCGCTTATGCCGATCTCATCGGCGCGGATGATGAAAGCGACGTCCGCGTCATCGAGCGCGTGTTCTCGGGCGACCAGGCGGCGAGCGAGGCGCTCTATCGCCTGTCGCAGGCGGTGCGCCACCAGCGTGCGGCGGTCGAGGAAATTCGCATGCCGCTCGCTCTGTCGGGGACCGGGCCGAACGGGCCGCGCTGGTACCGCGTCCATGCGCGGCCGATTCGCGCCAGCGAGCAGGTCCTCACCGCCTGGCGGCTCATCGACATCACAGGCGATCGCGAACAGCAGGAAACCGTCTTCCAGGATCTGCAGCACGCGATCGATTATCTCGACCACGCGCCCGCCGGCTTTCTCTCGGCCGAGCCCGACGGCAGCATCGTCTATCTCAATGCGACACTGGCCGAATGGCTCGGCATCGATCTCGCCTTCTTCAAGCCGGGCTCGATCGCGCTCGCCGATATCGTGCGCGGCGACGGCGCGGCGCTGCTTTCGACCGGTGGCGCGCGGCCGGGTGGCAGCGAGACGGAGATCATCGATCTCGACCTCGTCAAGCAGAACGGCCAGAGCCTGCCTGTGCGCTTCCTGCATCGCGTCCCCTATGCCAATGACGGGGCGCCCGGGGCGACGCGGACGATCGTGCTCAATCGCGGCCCCGGCGAGGACGTCTCGGAAGCCTTGCGGGCGGCCGAAGTGCGCTTCACGCGTTTCTTCAATCACACGCCCTTCGCCATCGCCTCGGTTGATCGCAATGGCGCCATCGGCCGCACCAACGCGGCGTTCGTGCGCCTCTTTGGGCCGCTGCAGCGCGAGGGCGGCGCGCGGCTGCGCCTTGCCGATCTCGTCACCGAAAGCGGTGGCGCGGGCATTGAGGCGGCGCTCGCGGCCGCCGCTGCCGGGCGCGGCGACATTCCCTTCGTCGATGCAGCGATTGCAGGAGCAGGCGACCGCAGCGCGCGATTTTATGTCAGCGCTGTCGACGAAGGCGTCGACGAGCATGAGATCGCCACCATCTATGCGCTCGACACGACGGAGCAGCGCGCGCTGGAGCAGCAGTTCCAGCAGAGCCAGAAGATGGAATCGATCGGCCAGCTTGCTGGCGGCGTCGCGCATGATTTCAACAATGTCCTGACGGCCATCATCGGCTTCTCCGACCTGTTGCTCGCCAATCACCGACCGTCCGATCCGTCCTTCCAGGACATCATGAACATCAAGCAGAACGCGAACCGGGCCGCCGGCCTCGTTCGGCAGCTGCTGGCCTTCTCGCGCCGTCAGACGCTGCGGCCCCAGATCATCGCGATCGGCGATGTTCTCTCGGACCTTTCGATCCTGCTTGAGCGGCTGCTGGGCGAGAAGGTCAAGCTCTCGGTCGTGCATGGCCGCGACGTCTGGCCGATCAAGGCCGACCTCAACCAGTTCGAGCAGGTCGTCATCAACCTCGCCGTCAATGCGCGCGATGCGATGCCGGCTGGCGGATTGCTCACGATCCGGACGCGCAACATCCTGCCCGCCGATTGTGCCGGCTTCGGCTACAAGGCGCTGCCCGCAGCGGAATATGTTCTGATCGAGGTCGAGGATACCGGTACCGGCATTCCGCCGGAGGTTCAGTCGAAGATCTTCGAGCCATTCTTCTCGACCAAGGAAGTCGGCAAGGGCACAGGGCTCGGCCTCTCGACCGTCTATGGCATCGTGCGCCAGACCGGTGCGCACATCTTCTTCGACAGCGTCGTCGACAAGGGCACGGTGTTCCGCATCTTCGTGCCGCGCCATGTCATGGTCGAGCAGCCGAAGGTCGATGTCGCGCCTGAGAAGGTGCCGGCCAAGACCGATTTGACCGGCAGCGCCAATATTCTCCTCGTCGAGGACGAGGAAGCGGTGCGCGCTTTCGCGGCGCGGGCGCTGGCCTCGCGCGGCTATACGGTCCATGAGGCCTCGTCCGGCGCCGAAGCGCTCGAGGTTATGGCGCGGACCGGCGGCTCGATCGACCTCGTCGTCTCCGACGTCGTGATGCCCGAGCTCGATGGCCCCTCGCTGCTGCGCGAATTGCGCAAGACCCGGCCGAACCTCAAGATCATCTTCGTCTCCGGCTATGCCGAAGACGCCTTCGCCCGCAACCTCCCCGACGGCGAACGCTTCAGCTTCCTGCCGAAGCCCTTCTCGCTGAAGCAACTGGCGACGGCCGTGAAGGAAGCGCTGGGGGAGTAGGACCGGGTTAGCTCGTTCCGCCGATCTCCGACATTGCAGAAACGACCGGGTCGCGTCAGCATCGGGCGATGGCAGCGGGCTTCGCTACTATCAGCGGCTGATCACCTCGGAGCGAGACGACCTTGAGCAGGATGGACCGATCGGAGCCGGCCACGGTTTCCTCGCTGACGTTCGACCCCTTGACCCGCCATGGCTCCCTCGATGCGCGCGATCCTGCGTTCTTCCAGGATCCGTATCCGGCCTTCGAGGCGATCAGGGCGGCGACGCCGGTGTTTTTCTGGGAGCAGTATGGGCTCTGGTGCTTCCTTGATGCGGGGGATGTGCATGCGCTGTTCCGCGACAAGCGCTTCGGCCGTGAGATCCTCCATGTCGCGACGCGCGAAGAACTCGGGCTGGCCGAGGTGCCGGAGCGGCTGCTGCCCTGGCATGAGGTCGACCGGCTCTCGATGCTCGACCGCGAGCCGCCGGTGCATACGCGCCTGAGGACGTTGGTCAATCGCGCCTTCGTCTCCCGGCAGGTCGAGAAGCTCCGGCCGCGCATCGCGGCGCTTGCCAACGAGCTTGTCGATCGGTTCGAGGCAAACGGCGAAGTCGACCTGATCGAGGCGTACGCGACGCCGATCCCGGTCATCGTCATCGCCGAGCTGCTCGGCGTTCCGACTGAGCGGGCCGGCGATCTGCTCGACTGGTCGCACAAGATGGTCGCGATGTACCAGTTCAGCCGTACGCGGGCCGTCGAGGATGCCGCTGTCGCCGCGACCGAGGCCTTTGTCGCCTATTTGAAGGAGGTCATCGCCGAGCGGCGCCGCAATCCAGCCGACGATCTGGTCTCGACGCTCATCGCCGCCGAGGAGCAGGGCGAGCGGTTGACGCAGGACGAGTTGATCGCGACCGTGATCCTGCTGCTCAATGCCGGGCATGAGGCAACCGTGCATGGCATCGGCAATGGCGTGAAGGCGATCCTCGAATCCGGGCTCGATCCAGCGACGCTTTTCGCCAGCGAGGCAGCGGCTGAGGCGACGGCCGAGGAATGCCTCCGGTTCGATCCGCCGCTGCACTTCTTCTCGCGTTATGCGCTTGAGGATTGCGACTATGCCGGTATCAGCCTCAAGAAAGGCGACAGCGTCGGCCTCGTGCTTGGCGCCGCCAATCGCGACCCGGCGCGCTTTGCCGATGCCGCCCGCTTCGATCCGGCCCGTCCGGCCGCAGCGCATTTCGCCTTTGGCGGCGGCATCCATTTCTGCATCGGCGCGCCGCTCGCCCGGCTCGAGCTGCAGGTCGCGCTGCCGATCCTGTTCGAGCGGTTGCCCGGCCTCCGCCTCGCCGCGCCGCCGCGCTATCGCGACAGCTATCACTTCCACGGCCTCGAGGCGCTGAAGCTCGTCTGGTGAGGTGACGTGGCTACCGGAATGACGCGAGAAAGCTAGTCGGTGTGAGAGCGACGTGGCTTTGAAGCGGTGGCCTTATCGAAAAGGCCTTTGGTGACCGTGCAAAATTCCAGAGACGGACCAGATGCCAGCTGTCGCGGTTTTGGTCCGCTACTGCCAACTCGTTACGAGAAATGTGAAACGGCGTTCTGTCCCACCCGTTGGTCGTCTTGACTTCGATCATGCGTGGTTTGCCGCTCGGCTCGAAGCTTGCGATGTCAAAACCTGCTCCATCGCCATCGACGTCGGAAGTCCACGTTACTTGATCGGCAAGCCTCGATTGCCCAACGGCTCTCAACCCGGCGATCTCCGATCGGAAGACGCACTCTTCGCCTGCGCGGCCGAGTTTTCGATTTTCTGCATCGCGCTCGGCGACATCGAAGCGGCTTGCGATCAGTGCCATTGCCTTGGCATCGATCGCAGGCGACTCATTGGAATGCGTCGGCGGCGGGCCGATCCAGAGCGGTTTGAAATCATCAAGCTCGTTCCGTTGCCTGGACGTTGCGTCGAGACGCGTCGGGTCGAGCCAAATTGCATCGGTCTTCAGGCGCCGTAGAACAGCCTTCACCAGACTCATTTGAAACTGAGATGCAGGCTTGTAGCCCGTGATCCATGGCTGGCCCAGGCCAAGCATGACGGCGCTGATATTCTGGTGCTTGAATTCGACCGAGCCGTCGCTGCGATCGTTCAGCACACTGCGCAGCGCGCGTCCATGAGCAGCCTTATTGTATCCAAGGTCCAGCAATTCTTCCGTTAGCATCGCAAAATAGTCCGCAACGATCCTGTCGTTCTCTAAGTCCGACCAATCGCCACCAGCCAAACCTGCCCCCCAAGTCTCGACTCTCTGCCGCAGCGTATGGGCTTTGCGGTGGACCTGCTATCCAGACCTGAACGATTTCAGGGCAACTTGTCCTTGGCGCCCAGCCGCGCGAAGGTGCGCTTCGTCCCGTTTCGCGAGGAGGGTTCATGCGCAAGACGACTTTGGCGGCGACGTTGGGGCTGGCCGCAGTGTTGGTGAGCGGGCTGGGCTCGCCCTCGCCAGCCGAAGCCCAGACCTATTCAGGAACGATGCTGTCGCCGCCTGAACTGCAGGCGAAGCTTGTCGCAGCGGTTGCGGCTCGGCTCCTCGATCCCGCCGCTGCACGGATCAGCGACCTCACGCCCTCGCTGGCGCGCAATGGTCGCGGCTATTGCGGCAGGGTCGGCCTCGCCGCGGAAGCGCCGACGCAGCCCTTTCATGTGATTCTCGATGAGAACGGCAACGCGGCTGTGCTGATCCTGCCGGAAAACGGCGATCCGCCGGGCCTTGCACGGGCTGATGCGACGCGGCTGCTGACCAATTTCGGGTGTATCCGCTGATCCGCCGTCGCCCATCCGCGCAGTCCGTGTCTGCCGGAGCGGCCCTTTCACGCGCGATCGATCGAACTGGACCGTCTCTTGCTTGCCGCACTCAGGCGTCCGGGTGCCTTGCATCAGGGGCTGCCGGTCGGCATCGTCGAGCACAGAGAGCAGATACGGAGACCGGGACGTGATCGAGGGAAAGCCGAGCGCCACAGCCTTGCGCGTCGCTGTTCGCCGCGCCGCGCATCAGTTGCTCGACAAGCCGCTGATCTTCGCCGATCCGCTGGCGCTGACCATTGTCGGGGGCGATCGCGGTTCGCCCGTCGCGCGCGACGAAATCAGCCGAGCCGATTCCGCGGGCGGGGCGGCGCTGCGTGCATTCATTGCGGCGCGCAGCCGCTTCGCCGAGGATCGCCTCGCCGAGGCCGTCGCGAGGGGCGTGCGACATGTCGTCGTGCTCGGCGCCGGGCTCGATACCTTCGCCTATCGGAATCCCTTTGCGAGCGAGGGCGTCGTCGTCTACGAGGTCGACCATCCGGCGACGCAGGCCTGGAAGCGCCAGCGGCTGCAGCAGACCCGCATCGCGATCCCGGACAGCCTCCGCTTCGTGCCGGTGGATTTTGCCAGCGATCGGCTCGACGAGCGGCTGGCCGAAGCGGGTCTCGATCCTGCGGTGCCGGTGTTCTTTTCCTGGCTCGGCGTCGTGCCCTATCTGACCGAGGCCGCGATCATCGCGACGCTCGGCATCATCGCGGCGCGAAGCGGCGGCGCCGAACTCGTTTTCGACTATGCCGAGCCGCCGGACCGCGTCGGCGTCCTGCAGCGGCTCGCATTCCTGACGCTCGCTGGTCGAACGGCCGTGCTCGGCGAGCCTTTTGTCAGCTATTTCCGGCCGGAGGCGATCGCCGAGCGGCTGACGGCGCTCGGCTTCGAAGTCGCCGCGAATCACTCAGGGCCGGATCTTGGCAAGCTCTATGCCGAAGGGCCGTCGCCGCTCGACGACGCCGAGGTCGGCCATGTTCTCCATGCGCGTCAGCCGGCCGTCGCTTGAAACGCCACGGCGATCTCGCCGGCGAGGCGGGCATTGTTCTTTACCAGAGCGATATTGGTCGTGAGGCTGCGGCCTGATGTGAGCGTCAGGATACGGCCGAGCACATAGGGCGTCACCGCCTTGGCGCGGATGCCGTCTCGCTCGGCGTCTGCGATCGCCTCTTCGATGTGGCTGCGCATCTCGGCAGCAGGAATCTCGTCGGCGAGCGGCACGGGATTGGCGACGAGCATGCCACCAGCAAGGCCGAGCTCGGCGCGCGTCGCCATGAACGCCGCGATGGCGGAGGGATCGTCCAGCCGGAGCGGCGAGGGCAGGCCGCTGTCACGCGACCAGAAGGCGGGCAGGGCGTCCTGGCCGACTGTGACGACGGGGACGCCGAGCGTCTCGAGCACTTCGAGGGTCTTTGGAATGTCGAGCAGCGCCTTGGCACCGGCCGAAACCACCGTCACCGGCGTCTCGGACAGTTCGCGCAGATCGGCCGAAATGTCGAAGCTTGCTTCCGCGCCGCGATGCACGCCGCCGATGCCGCCGGTTGCGAAGACACTGATGCCGGCGAGATGGGCGGCAATCATCGTCGCGGCCACGGTCGTGGCGCCCGGACGGCCTGTGGCGAGCGCGAAGGCGAGATCGGCGCGCGAAAGCTTCATCACGTGCTTCATGCCGGCAAGCGCTTCGAGTTCGTCGGCCGTCAGTCCGACACGGATCGCCCCGTCGATGATGGCGATCGTCGCCGGGACGGCGCCTGTTCCGCGCACGACGGCCTCGACACCTAGCGCGGTCGCGACATTGTCGGGATAGGGCATGCCATGGGTGACGATGGTCGTTTCCAGAGCGACGAGCGGGCGGCCTTCGCTGAGGGCCGTGGCGACTTCGTCGGAGAGGCGGATACGCTCGGAAAGGGACATTGCGGATACCATCGTGTGATTGCGTTGTATCAAGAGACCTGCTGCCAGGAGCCGTCCGGCATCTGACAAGCGGTGCCGCTCAGGGCTTCGCCGCGCCCGCCGACGACAACCTGGTGCGTGTAGGGGCGACAGTCGCGGCCGTTCTGCTTGCTGATCGGTCCGGGAATGACCTGGCCATGACTCGATCCCGCGTTCCAGCTAACCGGCACACCGGACTGGCCGTTTGCGATCGCCTTGGTCTCGGCCGCCGAAGCCTGACGCTGCGCGTTCTGGTCCATGCTCTTGCCGATCTGGCTGCCGATGATGCCGCCAAGACCGCCGCCGAGGATCGTCGCGCCGAGCTTGCCCGCGCCGGACCCGAACTGGTTGCCGATCACTGCACCGACGGCCGAACCGGCGATCGCACCCAGCTGCTGGTTTGTCGGAGCCTGACAGGCGCTGAGCGCCAGTGCGGAAAGGAATGTCACGAGGAGGGCGGGGCGTTGCACGTCGAGGGTCGCTCTTTTTGGATGAACATCGAGAACTTCAGGCTGCATAGCATCACACGGCTCGGCCCCGCACCATCCATGTCGCATGCATGGCAGGACGCACATCTGCGCGCAGCAGGGGACGCATGAAGCTTGCTGATGAGAACAAAACATGTACACTGTTCTCAGTTTGATCGACTCTCTCCAGTATGGAATAAGGATCGCTCGCATGTCGCAAACTTCTCTCCGTCTCGTCGAAGGGGCCACAATGGACAAGTCGAAGGCGCTGGATGCCGCGCTCAGTCAGATCGAGCGCGCCTTCGGCAAGGGCTCGATCATGCGGCTCGGCAAGAACGACAAGGTGGTCGAGATCGGCACGGTTTCGACCGGCTCTCTCGGGCTCGATATCGCGCTTGGCATTGGCGGCCTGCCGCGTGGTCGCATCGTCGAGATCTATGGGCCTGAATCGTCGGGCAAGACCACGCTGGCGCTGCACACCATCGCCGAGGCGCAGAAGAATGGCGGCATTTGCGCCTTCGTCGATGCCGAGCATGCGCTCGACCCGATCTATGCCCGCAAGCTCGGCGTCAATCTCGACGATCTCCTGATCTCGCAGCCCGATACCGGCGAGCAGGCGCTCGAAATCACCGACACGCTGGTCCGCTCCGGCGCCATCGACGTGCTGGTCGTCGATTCGGTCGCTGCGTTGACGCCGCGCGCCGAAATCGAGGGCGAGATGGGCGACAGCCTGCCGGGCCTTCAGGCGCGGCTGATGAGTCAGGCGCTCCGCAAGCTCACCGCTTCGATTTCCAAGTCGAAGACCATGGTGATCTTCATCAACCAGATCCGCATGAAGATCGGCGTCATGTTCGGCAATCCCGAGACGACGACCGGTGGCAATGCGCTGAAGTTCTATGCCTCGGTGCGCCTCGATATCCGCCGCATCGGCGCGATCAAGGATCGTGACGAGGTTGTCGGCAACCAGACCCGCGTCAAGGTCGTCAAGAACAAGCTGGCGCCGCCGTTCAAGCAGGTCGAATTCGACATCATGTATGGCGAGGGCGTCTCGAAGATGGGCGAGTTGATCGATCTCGGCGTCAAGGCCGGCATCGTCGAGAAGTCGGGTGCCTGGTTCTCCTATGACAGCCAGCGCCTCGGCCAGGGGCGCGAGAATGCCAAGGCGTTCTTCCGCGACAATCCGCAGATCGCCAGTACGGTCGAGCATGCCATCCGCCAGAATGCCGGCCTTCTGGCCGAGGCGCTGTTGTCGAAGGATGGCGACAGCGAAGGCGATGGCGACGACGCCTTGGAAGCGTAGCATCATCGGGGTGGAGCGAGCCCAGCGGCTCGCTCCGACCGATAGGGGGAGGGGTGCCCGGTGGCTGATGCGACGTTGCAATCCGGCGGTTGCCATTGCGGCAAGGTGCGGTTCGAGGCACGCGGCGATTTCACCGCCGCGATGAGCTGCAATTGCTCGATCTGTGAGAAGCGCGGCCATTGGCTCGCTTTTGTGCCGGAGAGCGTGTTCGCGATCACCGCGGGCGAAGACAATCTCTCCGACTATCTGTTCAATCGCCATGTCATCCATCACCTGTTCTGCCGCGATTGCGGCATCGAGGCGTTTGCGCGCGCGTCAGCGCCGGATGGAACGCCGATGGTGGCGGTCAATGTGCGCTGCATCGACGGCGTCGATCTCGCGAAGGTCACCGTCACCGCCTATGACGGCCGCAGCCACTGACGAAAAAGGCGCAAGCGCCTGCGGCCGAGCTGCTGGCTCGATGCTCTGCCTGCTGAGGCGTGGCGGGAGCCGAGGTGTTTCTGACTTGTCGCTGATTGCAAAATCAGGCACGCAGCTGCCTCGTTGGGAGCGTGTTGCGCGCTCTGCGCTTTCTGGACAGTCCCGCCCACGCTCGCTACAAACGCGGCACGGTTTTTTCCCCCGGGCGGCCTTGCCGCCGCGTGGTTCCCAAGGGTTGGTTCATGAGCAGCGTCAACGACATCCGGTCGGCTTATCTCGGATTCTACCAGAAGAACGGCCATGAGATCGTCGCATCGAGTTCGCTCGTGCCGAAGAACGATCCGACGCTGATGTTTACGAATGCCGGCATGGTCCAGTTCAAGGACTATTTCACCGGCCGTGCCGCTGCGCCTTGGCCGCGCGCGACGACCTCGCAGAAATGCGTCCGCGCCGGCGGCAAGCACAACGATCTCGATAATGTCGGCTATACCGCCCGGCATCACACCTTCTTCGAGATGCTCGGCAATTTCTCGTTCGGCGACTATTTCAAGGAACGGGCGATCGAACTCGCCTGGACCCTGGTGACGAAGGAGTTCGACCTGCCGAAGGAGAAGCTGCTCGTCACCGTCTATCACGAGGATGACGAGGCGGCTTCGCTCTGGAAGAGGATCGCGGGCCTGCCCGAGGATCGGATCATCCGCATCGCCACCTCGGACAATTTCTGGCAGATGGGCGATACCGGCCCCTGTGGCCCGTGTTCGGAGATTTTCTTCGATCATGGCGAGGATATTCCCGGCGGGCCGCCCGGAAGCCCCGACGAGGACGGCGACCGCTTCATCGAGATCTGGAATCTCGTCTTCATGCAGTATGAGCAACTGGCACCGGGCAACCGGCTGCCGCTGCCGAAGCCCTCGATCGATACCGGCATGGGTCTTGAGCGCATTGCGGCTGTGCTGCAGGGCGTGCACGACAATTACGACATCGACCTGTTCAAGGCGCTGATCCGCGCCTCGGTCGAGGCGACCGGCGTCCCGGCGGAAGGGGCGCAGCGCGCCAGCCACCGCATCATCGCCGATCACCTGCGCGCCTCGTCTTTCCTGATCGCAGACGGCGTGCTGCCGTCCAATGAAGGGCGTGGCTATGTGCTGCGCCGGATCATGCGCCGTGCCATGCGGCATGCCCATATCCTCGGCGCCGCCGAGCCGCTGCTGTGGCGTTTGGTGCCGGCGCTGGTGCGCGAGATGGGCCAGGCCTATCCCGAGCTCGTCCGCGCCTCGGCCCTCATCACAGAGACGCTGCGTCTTGAGGAAATCCGTTTCCGCCGAACGCTGGCGCGCGGCCTTGTCCTGCTTGACGAGGCGACGGCGGACTTCCAGTCGGGCGCAACGCTCGACGGCGAGACGGCGTTCCGTCTTTACGACACCTATGGCTTCCCGCTCGATCTGACGCAGGATGCCTTGCGCGCCCGCGGCATCGCTGTCGATACCGGCGCCTTCCAGACCGCGATGGAGCGGCAGAAGGCCGAGGCGCGTGCCAACTGGTCGGGCTCGGGCGATACAGCGGCCGAGGCGATCTGGCTGACGCTGCGCGACCGGCTCGGGCCGACTGAGTTCCTCGGTTATGCGACAGAGACGTCCGAGGGCAAGGTCCTTGCACTGGTGCGCGACGGTGCCGAAATCGCCAGCGCCTCGGCTGGCGAGGATGTGCAGATCATCGTCAACCAGACTCCGTTCTATGGCGAATCGGGCGGTCAGACCGGCGATGCCGGCACGATCGAGACCGAGGGTGGCGCGCTGATCCGCATCACCGATACGCAGAAGCGCGGCGAAGGGCTGTTCGTCCATAGCGGCACGGTCGAAAGCGGCATGGTCGCGATCGGCGACTCGGCGCGGCTCAATGTCGACCATGCGCGGCGCGGCGCCATTCGCGCGCATCATTCTGCGACGCATCTGCTGCATGCGGCGCTGCGCAACGTGCTTGGCGATCATGTGGCCCAGAAGGGCTCGCTGGTTGCTCCCGACCGGCTGCGCTTCGATTTCAGCCATCCGAAGCCGATCGATGCGGAGGAACTTGCCGCCGTCGAGGACATCGCCAATGCGGTCGTGCTGCAGGACGATCCGGTCACGACGCGTCTCATGGAGCGCGACGAGGCGATCGCGGCCGGCGCCATGGCGCTGTTCGGCGAGAAATATGGCGACGAGGTGCGCGTCGTGGCGATGGGCGAGCGCGACGGCAAGCCCTATTCGGTCGAGCTCTGCGGCGGCACCCATGTCGGGCGTACCGGCGAGATCGGTCTCGTGACCATTGTCGGCGAAGGCGCGGTGGCGGCGGGTGTCCGCCGAGTCGAGGCGTTGACCGGCAAGGCGGCGCGCGACCATCTCGAATTGCAGGACAAGCGGCTGAAGCAGGTTGCAGCGGCGCTGAAAGTACGGCCCGACGAGGCGGTCGAACGCGTCGCTGTGCTTGTCGAGGAGCGGCGTCGTCTCGAACGTGAATTGACCGAAGCGCGGCGCAAGCTCGCGCTTGGCGGCGGCGGTCAGGCCGCCGGCGACGGCGCGCGTATCGTCGGCGATGTCAATTATCTCGGCCGCGTCGTCGAGGGTATTGCACCGAAGGATCTGAAAGGCCTGGTCGACGACGCGAAGACGTCGATCGGTTCGGGGGTGGTTGCCTTTGTCGGCGTCGCCGAGGATGGCAAGGCCGCCCTCGTGGTCGGCGTCAGCGCGGATCTTCTCGCGCGCTTCAGCGCGGTCGATCTGGTGCGCGTCGGCGCTGAAGCGCTCGGCGGCAAGGGCGGCGGCGGAAGGCCTGATATGGCGCAGGCCGGCGGTCCGGATGGCGCCAAGGCCGGCGAGTCGCTTTCCGCGATCGAGGCGGTGTTGGCCGGCTGATCGATCGGGCGTCGTTCGCTGGCTGAAGGGCGGGACGCCTTTGTCCCGCCGGCCGGGTTGCCGCTTGGTCCCTTGGGAGCGATGCGGGCGGGTCGACCGGGGCGGGCGTCGCCTTGTCTCGAAGGTGGGTCGTCGGGGGATGCATGGACCAGGTTTCCGACGGCCACGTGTTGCTGGTTTTCCTCGTGGCTGCCGGCATCGTGGTGCCGCTGTTCCAGCATCTGAAGCTCGGCGTCGTGCTCGGCTTCCTGATCGCGGGCATCATTGTCGGGCCTGGCGGTTTCGGCCATCTGGTGCCGTTCAATTCGCTGTTCCGCTATGTGACGATCACGAATGTCAGCGAGCTGCAGTCTGTCGGCGACCTCGGCATTCTGTTCCTGCTATTCACCATCGGGCTTGAGCTCTCCTTCGCACGGCTCGGCTCGATTGGCCGGCTGATGGTCGGCGCTGGCGGGCTGCAGGTGGCGCTGGCGACAGGTGCGATCTATGCCGCGGGCGCCTTGTCCGGCTTTGAATTCGACGATTCTCTGGTGTTCGGCATGGCGTTTGCGCTGTCGTCGACGGCGATCGTCACGCAGTCGCTGGCCGAACGGCGGCGCCTCGGCACGCCGGTCGGACGGACGGCGCTCGGGGTGCTGATCCTGCAGGATTTGATGGTCGTCCCGATCGTCATCGTCGTCGGCATTCTCGGGCAGCAGGGGGCAAGCGTCGGGCTCTCGCTCGTCAAGGGCATCGCGATCGCTGCGGTCGTCGTTGTCGGCGTGGTGCTGCTCGGGCGCACGATCGTAAAGCCGCTGATGCGATTTGCAGGCGCGACCGGCAATCGCACGCTGCTGATTTCGATCACGCTGCTGATCATCGTCGTTGCCGGCGCGATCACATCGCGCTCTGGCCTTTCGGCGGCGCTCGGCGCTTTTCTCGCCGGACTACTGCTCAGCGAGACCGAATATCGCCACCAGATCGATGTCGAGGTCGAGCCGTTCAAGGATCTCCTGCTCGGCCTCTTCTTCATGACGGTCGGCATGACGATCGATGTCGTGGCGGTGCTGGGCGCGCTGCCGCTGATCCTCGGCGCACTCGCCGTCCTGTTCATGATCAAGCTGGCCTTCGGCTATCTCGCCTTCCGCATCGCGCGGCTGCCGCGCGCCAGCGCGCTGGAATCCGCCTTCATTCTCGGGGGCGCGGGCGAATTCGCCTTCGTCGTCTTCACGCTTGCAGCGCGCGAAAATGTCATCGTGCCCGATATCGCCCGGCTGGCCACCACGATCGCGGCCTTGTCGATGGTGGCGACGCCGTTGCTCGGCATTGTCGGCGCCAGGCTTGCGGCTCGCTTGAGGCTGCGTGACGCCCAGCAGACGCAGGGCGTGCATGGCGACCAGAGCTATGCTGATCACGTCATCATCGGCGGCTTTGGCCGTTTCGGTGCGACCGTCGCGGCGCTGCTCAAGGCCGAGGATATTCCTTCGGTCGCGCTTGATCTCAATGCTGAACATGTCGAGCGCGCGCAGCGCGGGGGGCATGCTGTGTTTTTCGGAGATGCGACGCGGGCGGAAATCCTCGAACGGCTCGGCGCGGCGCGGGCACGCGCCTTCGTCGTGACGCTTGATGACATGGTGGTTGCGGAGCAGATGGTAATGACGATCCGGCAGCACTGGCCGAATGCGATCATTCATGCGCGCGCCCGGAGCGTCGATCATGCTGGCCGGCTGCTCGATTGCGGCGCCACCGACGTCGTGCCTGAGGCACTCGAGGGTAGCCTGCAACTCGCCGGCAATCTTCTCGGCGATATCGGCTTGCCCGATGAGGCGATAGAGCAGCGCCTTGCTGTGGCGCGCGAGGTCGCGCGGTCGCGCATGCGCGACCATGGACCCGACGCCGCGGCCCAGCCGCCAGCTGTCGGCCCGGTGGCGTGACTGTTGTGGGCGGCGGGGTCTCGTGACCACGGAGGAAGCGGCTTTGCGGCCGCTCCCTCCGCGTCCCGTTTCAGCCTGTAGTGCGGCCTTCCGACTGACGCGCCAGCATCCAGCCCGGATATTCCGGTGGGAGCGCGCTGACCGCGTCGAGCGCCGCGAGGTCATCCGCGGAGAGCTGGACGGCGGTAGCGGCGAGGTTGTCGTCAAGCTGGGCGATCGTCTTGGCGCCGACGATGACCGAGGTCACGAACGGCTTTGCCAGAAGATAGGCGAGTGCGATCTGCGCGACCGAGACGCCCTTGGCTTCGGCGATGCCGCGCATGGTGTCGACGGTGTCGAAGGCCCGCTCCTTGTTGACGGGCGGGAAGTCGAACGTGGCGCGTCGCGCACCGTCAGGGCCGCTGCCATCGCGCTCGTACTTGCCGGACAGCAGGCCGCCGGCCAGCGGGCTCCAGACCATCAGTCCGACGCCCTCGGCGGCGAGGAGCGGGGCGATGTCGCGCTCGAGGTCGCGGCCGGCGATCGTGTAGTAGGCTTGCAGCGAGGCGAAGCGGGCCCAGCCGCGGTGATCGGCAATGCCGAGTGCCTTCATGATCTGCCAGGCCGCCCAGTTTGACACGCCGACATAGCGGACATGGCCCTTGCGCACGAGGTCATCGAGTGCGCGCACCGTCTCCTCGATCGGGGTCAGCGGATCGAAGCCGTGGATCTGGTAGAGATCGATATAGTCCGTGCCGAGGCGGGAAAGGCTCGCCTTGACGGCGTCCATGAGATGGCCGCGCGAGGCGCCGCGATCGTTCGGGCCGGGGCCGACATTGCCTAGCGCCTTGGTCGCCAGCACGATGTCGGTGCGCTTGCGGCCGGAATTGACCATCGCACGACCGGTGATCTCCTCCGAAAGGCCTTCCGAATAGACATCGGCGGTGTCGATGAAATTGACGCCGGCATCGAGCGCGCGGGCGACGATGCCGTCGGCGACGGCCTGGTCGAGCTGGCCGATCGCGGTCCAGTAGCCCTTGCCGCCGAAGGTCATGGTGCCGAGGCAGATTTCCGAGACGAGGAGGCCGGTGCGGCCGAGTGTCTTGTAGCGCATGGTGATCTCTCCTGAGGTGGGGTTGGTCTTGCGTGTGGCAGGAAGGAAGAGGGCGGCCTTGCCTAAAAGTCACCGTCGGTGAGCGGCGAAAGCGGGCGTGTCGCTTCGAGTTCCCCCGTCAGCCGCTCGATCTTCGCGGCCAGTATGTCAGCGGCATCGGAGCCGGCGGCATAGCGGAACGGCGGCGTCGGACGGCTCGCCAGATCCACGATCACGTTCGCTAGCTTGGCCGGGTCACCAGCCTGGCGGTGATTTCGGTCGCGATAGCCGTCGCGGACTTTGCTTGAGAGTTCGCGATAGTCGTTGATTGCATGGCCGCCGAAGCGGACCGAGCTGTCGTCGAGGAAGTCGGTGCGGAAGAAGCCCGGTTCGACGACGGTCACATGGATGCCGAAAGGGGCGACCTCCTGGGCGAGCGATTCCGAAAAGCCCTCGACTGCGAATTTGCTGGCGCAATAGAGCGAGCCGCCGACGCCGCCGCGCAGGCCCGCAATCGAAGAGAGGTTGAAGATATGGCCGGAACGCTGGCGCCGCATGGCCGGCAGAACGGTCCGGGTCATGTCGAACAGGCCAAAGACATTCGTCGCGAACTGGCGCTCGGCATCGCCGGCGGCGCTCTCCTCAAACAGGCCGAGTTGGCCATAGCCGGCATTGTTGACGAGGGCATCGATCCGGCCGAAGTGGGCGAGGGCGGTATCCACCGTTGCGCCAATCTGGTCATGGTCGGTCACATCGAGCGAAAGCGGCAGCAGCGCATCGCCCGAGTCGGGGAAGGCGGCGGCGATCTTGCCCGGATCGCGGCCCGTCGCAACGACACGGTCTCCCGCGGCCAGAGCCGCCTTGACGATTTCGGCGCCGATGCCACGCGTGGCGCCGGTCACGAACCAAACCTTGCTCATCGACATCTCCTTGGATCAGCCCACGCAAGATGGCGTCTCGGCGCCGGGCGCGTTAGCCAAATGCTGGCGCGTTCTTGCCTGATCCTCTCAGACTGCCCATCATTGAGCTTCGGGCCATTGTGCGCTGTTCGCTATGGCGCGATAGGGATCGGCATGCATCAGATCGATGAATTGCGCGACATCGTCTCACGGAACGCTGTCCTCGGCCGGCCGCAGACTGCGATCCCGCGCCTGCGGCTGCTCCGTGCCGAGGCCGCGACGATGCCGTCGCCGTCTTTCTATGAGCCTGTATTCTGCGTCGCTGCGCAGGGTTCGAAGCGTCTCATCGTTGGTGGCCAGGCGATGATCTACGATCCGCAGCGCTATCTGGTTGTTGCAGTCGATATGCCGGTGATGGCTTGCATCACAGGCGCCACGAAAGAGGCGCCCTATCTCTGCGCAGCGCTGCGGCTCGATCGTCTGACGATTGTCGAAATGCTCGCGACACTGCCGCCCTTGGCAGAGCCTGAGGACTGCCGCGCTGGCCTTGCGATCGGCGATCTCGGGCCAGACCTGCTCGATCCCGTGCTTCGCCTTGTTCGTTTGCTGGATCGGCCTGAAGATGCCGGCATCCTGGCGCCGCTGGCCGAGCGTGAGATACTCTATCGGCTGCTGACAAGCCCCCCCGGCGCCGTGCTGCGGCAGATGGTGAGGCATGACAGCCGCCTCGCTCGCGTCGATCGCGCGATTTCGTGGATCAAGCTGCATTTCGACCAGCCGATGCGCGTCGACACCCTTGCCGAAATCGCCGGGATGAGCCCGGCTTCGCTGCATCGCCATTTCAAGGCGGTAACGGCGATGAGCCCGCTGCAATTCCAGAAGCAGATCCGGCTGCTCGAAGCGCGGCGCCGTCTTGTCACCGAGCGCATCGATGCAGGCAGCATCGGCTTTTCGGTCGGCTATGAGAGTCAGTCCCAGTTCAGCCGCGAATATGCCCGCCTGTTCGGCGCGCCGCCCTCGCGCGATGCTGCACGGCTGCGCGGATTGGCTGAGCCGGAACGGGTCAATATCGTCTCACCGGATCGAGCGAGTATTTGATCGGCGATGGCCGCGTCGTGCTGGGGGGCGACGCTGTCACCTGCGTCCGGGGCCGTTCGCATCGTCCAGCGTCTCAGGATGGTCCATACTGATGGCGATCGGCGCGCCGCTCGCCTTAGCCTCATACATGAGTTCGTCGGCTCTGTTGATCAGACGTTCGGGGCTCTCGGGGGCTTTCATAATGGCGATACCCATTGAAAGACCGATAGTCAGCAGGCGGTCGCCAAAGGGGATTGGCTCGCAGACGGCGATGGCGAGGGCCTCAAACCGCAGGCGCTTGGGCATTGCAGAAATGGGCACCCGGAACATGATCGCGAATTCGTCACCGCCAAGGCGCCCAACATTGTCGCCCGCAGCGACGGCCTTGCCGAGCCGCTCGCCGACGACCCGAAGTACAGCGTCGCCAACGGCGTGGCCCTGCTGATCGTTGATCACCTTGAAACCGTTGAGGTCGATATAGGCCAGGCCGATCGCTTCTGTGGGGTCCAGCGTTTCAATCGCGCGCGCAAGTAGCCATTCAAAGCCCGCTCGATTGGCGATCTGTGTGAGCGTGTCGGTGTGGGCGGCCTGCCTGATGGCGTTTTCGAGCGCCTTGCGGTCGGTGTTGTCGACGATGATCTCGATATCGACGCTGGAGCCCCCGATGACGCAGCGATGCGCACTGATCAACGTCGGAACGATGTGGCCAGACGTATGGCGCAGTTCCACCTCCTCGACCTCATAGAAGCCGACCGTCGCCAATTGGTGCATGCGACGAAGACGGCCTGGGGATTCGGGGCTGCCGACCATGTGCAGGGAGATAGGCCGACCCTCGAGTTCGGACCATTCGCGTCCGAATAGCCGCAGATAGGCCGAATTGACCCGGATATAATAAGACGGCTCATCGGTAGTCGAGATGCAGAAGGCGACAGGCGAAAACTCGAACAGGGCGTACATCGCCTCGGCAAGCAGTTCTCGGGAGATCGTTGGCCCGGCCGTCAATTGCGCAAGTCGCTATTCTTGTCGGCCGAGTTACTCAAAAGCGTTTGCCCTGATATTCAACTTTGGTGAAGGAGGCAGGTTGTCTGTCATTCTTCATGACCGCCGTCGAGCTGATTGTTCTGCGATGCAGTATCGGCATTGGCTGGGGGCGAAGCGACGTCCGACCGCAGTCGGAAGCCGGGTCAGCGCACCCAGACCCGCAGAGGTCCAACCGCCTGGAAGCCAGCGGCGCGGAAGAGTGCAAGGCTTTCGCCATGCTCATAGCCCACGAGCGGTAGGTTCGGATGACGATGCCGGGCGGCGGCGATCACGGCTGCCAGCACCGCTGCTGCGTCGGCTTCCGCGCTCATGAAGACATTGGAGACGCCGAGCACCGTCGCGTAGCGGTTGAGCGCCGCGCCGCCGATCGGCAGGCCGTCGCTCGTGACGGCGAGGAAGGCAAGGCGTGGATCGGCGAGCAGGGATGGCGGGAATATGGACCTCGCAACGGGCGCCTCGGCCCAGGCGCGTTCCCAGTCAGCAAGATCGTCCGCGGTATCGGTCCAGTCTATCGCGAGGCCTGCAGGGGCGTGCGCGGGGGCGTCTGCCGCGAGCCAAAGCCATTCGGCCTCGAATGCCGTCGTCAGGCCTTCGGAGGAGAGATCGAGCGTCCCGAAGCTGTCCTTGATGCCGAGCCCTCCCGGCCGCCGGGCGGCAAGAGCCGTAATCTCGGCCCGCTGGGGACCGACATCCTCCGCCGTCAGCGTCACCAGATTGGGATAGTATGGCGGCGCATCACCCGGATTGAGCCAGAAGCCAGCTCCGAACCGCGGCGTTGCTCCATGCGCACGCGAGACGGCGTCGCACCATTCGGCGTTGTTACGGGCGGCGAGGCGGGCGCGGTGCGGCATGCGTCAAATCTTCTGGCATAGAAACGGCGCGGCCAAGCCGCGCCGTTCTGGTTCTTTTCGCGAAACCGTCAGGCGGCGGTCATCGCCGTGTTGAGGTTGTCGCTGACCTTGTCGAGGAAGCCGGTGGTCGAAAGCCACTTCTGGTCAGGACCGACGAGGAGAGCCAGGTCCTTGGTCATGAAGCCGGCTTCGACGGTGTCGACGCAGACCTTTTCCAGCGTCGCCGAGAACTTGGCGAGTTCGGCGTTGTCGTCGAGCTTGGCGCGATGCGAGAGGCCGCGCGTCCAGGCGAAGATCGAGGCGATGGAGTTGGTCGAAGTCTCCTTGCCCTTCTGATGCTCGCGATAATGGCGCGTCACGGTGCCATGCGCTGCTTCGGCCTCGACGGTCTTGCCATCGGGGGTGAGGAGGACCGAGGTCATCAGGCCGAGCGAGCCGAAACCCTGGGCGACGGTGTCGGACTGCACGTCGCCATCATAGTTCTTGCAGGCCCAAACATAGCCGCCCGACCACTTGAGCGCCGAAGCGACCATGTCGTCGATGAGGCGATGCTCGTAGGTGATGCCGGCTTCCTTGAAGGCGGCGGCGAATTCGGCCTCATAGACCTCCTGGAACAGATCCTTGAAGCGGCCGTCATAGGCCTTGAGGATCGTGTTCTTGGTCGAGAGATACACGGGGTACTTGCGCAGCAGGCCGTAGTTCAGCGAGGCGCGCGCGAATTCGCGGATCGACTCGTCGAGATTGTACATGGCCATCGCCACGCCGGCGCCCGGGAAGTTGAAGACTTCCTTCTCGATGACGGTGCCGTCCTCGCCCTCGAACTTGACCGTCAGGCGACCTTTGCCGGGAACCTTGAAATCGGTCGCCTTATACTGGTCGCCGAAGGCATGGCGGCCGACGATGATCGGCTGGGTCCAGCCGGGAACAAGGCGCGGCACGTTCTGGCAGATGATCGGCTCGCGGAAGATCACGCCGCCGAGGATGTTGCGGATGGTGCCGTTCGGCGACTTCCACATTTCCTTGAGGTTGAATTCCTTCACGCGGGCCTCGTCCGGCGTGATGGTGGCGCATTTGACGCCGACGCCGACCTTCTTGATCGCCTCGGCGGCCTCGACCGTCACCTTGTCATTGGTGGCGTCACGATGCTCGATGCCGAGATCGAAATATTGCAGATCGAGATCGAGATAGGGGTGGATCAGCTTGTCCTTGATGGCCTGCCAGATGATCCGGGTCATCTCGTCGCCGTCGAGCTCGACGACAGGATTGGCTACCTTGATCTTCGCCATGGAGTGAATGCCTCGCCTTCGTTGGGATGCCGTCGCGGCGGGGAAGGCCGGCGCGATCAGGCTTGAAAGGAGTTGTTGCTATAGCATCGCGGCCGGGAGGCGCAAAGGCGCCGGGGCGTCCGCATCGCCGCCGTGATCAACCCTTTGGCGCTGAACCGCAAGCATTGCGGGAACCGCGACGCCATGACGCCGTTGCAGGCTGAGAGGGGCGGCTGGCGGCGAAGAGAGGCTTGGCAAGCCGGTTCGGTCCTGAACTCTCGGAGTTTGCCATGACAGATCTCCACGATCTCATCGAGACGGTGCTGCTGCGCCTCGCGCTCCTGATGCTGTTCGGCCTGATCGCCTGGGCGGGGTCGATCGTTGCGATCGGCATCGTCACCGGCGCAGCCCGCGCGGTCATCTCCACGCCGGCGCTCGACTGGGCCAATGACAATGCAGCGCTGCTGGCGCTGTTCCTGGCGGCGCTGAGCTACGGCCTGCTGCTCGTCCGCCGGGTGGCGAACGAGCAATAAGCGAGACGGCGAGGCTCAGGCGAGGCGCTTTGCCGCGAGACCGAGGGCGATATAGCTCCAGCCGGTAAAGAGCAGCGAGATGCCTGCCAGCGTTCCGGGAACCCAGAGGCCAGAGAACGGATACTGTTCAAGGATCATGACGCCCGCGATCAGCGCAATGATCCCGGCGGCGAGGATCCAGCCCCAGCCATCATGCGGCCGGAGGCGGAGGCCCAATATGATCTGAAAGACGCCCTTGGCGATGAAGACGGCGGCGATGACGATCGTCAGCGCAATCGACCCGGTCGCCGGCGACATGTAGATGGCAAGGCCGCCGAGCAGCATGACGATGCCGATGACCAGTTGCCACAAAAAGCCCGTCCAGCTCTGCACGCCGAAGGACTGCCAGATCTGGAAGATGCCGGCGACGACCAGCACCACCGCCAGGAATATGCCTACGGTGAGCGAGGAGATCAGCGGCATCGCGATAGCGCAGACGCCGCCGATGAGGAAGATGATTCCAAGCACGAGGAACCAGCCCCATTTCTGCTGGACCGTTGTCGAAATATTCTGGACGCTGATGCTCGTCGCCATGCTGACCCCCCAAATGGTCGTGTCCGATTCTGAACTCGAGCGAGCCTAGCATGAACGCAGCCTTCGCGGTATGCGCGCAGCGCCTCCGAAGGCTTCGAGCGTGACGTCGCGGCTGGCAGTGCCGGCGGCGATGCGCTAGGACCGGGCAGGGAATTGACCGGGCCAGCCTTGCGATGAACGATCCTCAAAACCGTCTGCTCACCGATGGCCCCGCGGTCATCCTCGTCGAGCCGCAGCTTGGCGAGAATATCGGCACCGCAGCGCGCGCCATGGCGAATTTCGGCCTTCGCGATCTTCGGATCGTCAATCCGCGCGATGGCTGGCCGAACGAGAGCGCCCGCCGTGCCGCCAGCCGCGCCGATCACGTCTTCAATCGCATCCGCCTCTTTGAGACGGTAGAGGAGGCGGTTGCCGATCTCGGCTATCTGATCGCGACCACGGCCCGTCCGCGCGAGATCGTCAAGTCGGTGCGCGGCCCTGCATCCGCCTCGACCGTCCTCCGCGATCATGCCGAACGGGGCATTGCGACCGGCATGCTGTTCGGGCGCGAGCGGATTGGCCTCACCAATGAGGAAATCTCGCTGGCCGACGAGATCGTGACCCTGCCTGTCGATCCGGAGTTCGCCTCGCTGAACATTGCCCAGGCGGTGCTGATCCTTGGCTATGAATGGCGGCGAAGCGGCCTTGCCACCGAGGAAGAGGGGCTGCGTTTCCAGACGCACAATCCAAGCCGACCAGCGTCCAAGGAAGAACTGATCGGTCTCTATGAGCATCTCGAGGGTGCGCTCGAGGCGGTGACCTTCTTCCGGCCGCCCGAGAAGAAGCCGGTCGTCGTCCAGACGCTTCGCGCCATCCTGTCCAAGGCTTCGTTCACCGAGCAGGATATCCGCACATTGCGCGGCGTCATCGCGGCGCTCGAAAACCGGCCGACCCGCCCGCGCCGCCGCGCCGATGGCAGCCTGACGACGAGCCGCGCCGATGATGTCGAGGACGAGCCGTGAGCGCGCGCCTGCTGGTGTTCGATTCGGGCATTGGTGGGCTGTCGGTGCTCGCCGAAATCCGGCGGCGCGTGCCGGAGGCTGACATCGTCTATGTCGCAGATGATCGCGGCTTTCCCTATGGCGACTGGGAGGCCGACGCGCTTACCGAGCATATCGTCGCGCAGATCGGCCGGCTGATCGCCCAGTTCAAGCCAGATGCGGTCGTGATCGCCTGCAACACCGCATCGACATTGGTCCTGCCGCCGCTGCGGGCGGCGCATTCGATTCCGTTTATCGGCACGGTTCCCGCGATCAAACCGGCGGCCGAGCAGACGAAAAGCGGCGTCATCAGCGTTTTGGCGACCCCCGGCACCATGCGGCGCGATTATACCCGCGCGCTGATCCGCTCCTTCGCGCAGAACTGCCACGTTCGCCTCGTCGGCTCCTACGAGCTGGCGCCGCTGGCCGAAAGCGTCATGCGCGGCGAGACGATTGCCGATGGCGCCATTCTGGCCGAGATCGAGCCTGCTTTCATTGAGTTCGATGGTCGGCGCACCGACGCTGTCGTGCTCGCCTGCACCCATTATCCCTTCCTGCTTGACCGCTTCATCCGCATCGCCCCCTGGCCGGTTGCCTGGATCGATCCGGCCGAGGCGATCGCCCGCCGCGTCGTCTCGCTGCTCGGCCTCAAGGAGACACCGAGCCTGGTCGGTGTTCCCGGCGCTGCCTATCTCACGTCCGGCAAGGCCTGGCCTGAGGGGCTGCTGCCGCTGATCTCGCAATTCGGCCTCGGGCCGGAGCAGGGTTCGCCGCTCTGACAGTGGCGTCGGGTCCGGCTGGCGCGGGGCTTGTGGCGATCCGGCTCTGCGCCTATTTTGCCGGCCCCCGAGGCGGCAGCGGAACGCACGCATGACCCACACTGTGCCGGACGCTGCCAAGCGGACGATTGCGAACACTGCCGAGGCCCCCGCGCCCTGGATCTTGACCATCGGTGCGGTCGGGCTCGTCCTCTACGCGCTGTTCAACCTCGTGATATTCGTCCTCGTCTATCTCAATCCCGAGGCGCGCAGCGTCGTGCCGGTGTACCGCATCGGCTCGCTCGGCTGGTGGGCGGGGCAGGACATCTTCGGCGACGGGACGGCCGGCTTCATCTATCTGCCGAGCTTCGCCGTGCTCTACACGCCCTTCGCGCTGCTCGGGCCGCAATGGGGCGACATTGCCTGGCGGGCGGTTTCTGCCGGGCTGCTGGCCTTCGCCATCGCCGAGGTGCTGCGCGTGGCGTTGCCACGCTTCGACCGGCGCACGCGCTGGCTGCTCCTCGGCACGGCGCTGCTCATCACGCTGCCGGGCGCTGCCAATTCGCTCCGCAACGGCCAGGCGACCAACATCCTTTATGGCCTGATGCTGCTTGCGACGACGGCGTTGATCGAGCGGCGCTGGTGGTGGTCGGCGATCCTGCTTGGCCTCGCCTTCGCGCTCAAGCCGCTCGCCATCGTCTATATGCTTCTCGTCGCGGCGCTGCAGCCAAGGATCATTCCGCGCATGATCCTGGTTTTGGTGGTGCTGATGGCGCTGCCGCTCGTCCATCCCGATCCCGGCCGTGCGCTCGAACTCTACCGGATCGGCATCCATAAGGTGCTGATGTCCGGCGCGCCGGAAGCCGGGCGCTGGTCCGATATCACCGGCCTACTTGGCCGCTTCGGTATCGTGGCGCCAGAGAGCGTGTTGACGATCGCCCGGTTGGTGACGGCGCTGGCAACGCTCGCGCTCGGCTTCGTGGCCCTCCAGCGCGGCGGGCGCGTCCGCGGCCTGATCAATCTCTACGCGCTCTCGGTCGTCTACCTCATGCTGATGAGCCCGCGCACCGAGGCGCAGACCTATCTGATGCTGGCGGCGACGCTGGCGATCGCCTCCGTGCTGGCATGGCATGCCGATGGCGAGCGCAAGCTGCCGACGCTCTATATCGTCCTTGCCGTTGCACTGGCGGCCGGCGGACTTGGCACGGCCATGCTGCGCGCCACCGATCTCTGGTGGGATCCGCTGCTCTGCCTCGTCTATCTGCCGTTCCTGGTGAGGGATTGCCTCACCGTTCGGGCGCCGGCGCTTTCGGTCGATGGCGGAAGGTGAAGAAGCGGTAGCCCGAATAGGACGCGATGGTTGAGATCGCAGTCGCGATCACCAGCGCGAGGAATGGCAGCGTCGCCGGACGGACGATGAGGATCGCGGCATAGACGCCGTAATTGATCACGGACGAGATCGAGGCGACGGCGGCGTAGCGGGCGAATTCGGCGAGCCGTGGCCGTCCCGGCATCGGGAAGGTCCAGGTCCGGTTGATCAGCCAGCCGACGATCATGGCCGTGAAGATCGCGAAGGGCCGCGCTGTCAGCGGCCCAAGCCCTGCATGCATCAAAAGCTGCAGCATTGCCGCGTCGACCGCGAAGGCGCTGAAGCCGGCGATGAGGAAATGGACGAGATGGCGAACGCGCGGATCCCTAAGTGCCCGTCCGATCATTGAAGTCTCCGTCCGATCATTCTGCGTCCGATCATTCCTGCCACCACAGAACACGTCCGCCGGCATCGCGCCGGCAGCGCCAGACCCAATCGCCGACATCGCGCCGGATGAGAAGCGTCGCCAGCTCCTGCTCGCGCCGGGCAGTGACACTATCGCGCGCGATCAGCGGGGCATCGACATGGCCTGGATGGCACATCATCATGTGACGCGGTCCGCGTGCTCTCAAGGCCATGCGGAGTTCGTCGTCATAGGGCGTTGCCGTGTTGAAGGCGGAAAAGCCCGAGAAACCGTCATTCGAGGGAAGGCCTGCTTGGGCGAGATCGGCCTTGAGCCCGCGCGCATGCAGCGTGATCCCGGCCGCCTTCACCGCGAAGCTGCGGCGGCGCAGGATGCGGTCCAGCCGGTCGCCGGGATTGCGCACCAGCGGCAGCCGCCCCGGATAACGCGCGGCAAGAGCCGCGATCAGGGCGCCGCGTACGGGCGGAAAGATATGGATATGGTGATGCCCGTCGACAAAATCGGGCGCCATGCCCGCCGCGTTCTCGAACCGGTCAAGCTGGCGGCCGATCTCCGCCGCGATTTCGCTTGAGGCGGCGCCTAGCCGGCCGGCGAGGAACGGTGCAACGCCGGGCAGCGTTCCGTCCGGGGCCGTGAGCGGCATGGCGCCGAGCGGCGCGCCGGCGGTCAGGTTCAGGTGCAGGCCAATCGCGACCCGCTCGCGCCGTGCCATGAGCACCGGCGCAAGGTCAGGCCATTCCGGGATGGTCGTCATCACTGCCGTCGCCGAAAGCCGGCCGGCCCCGATCAATTCGATGATGCCGCGCGAGACCCCTTCCGACAGGGCATAGTCATCGGCCGAGAGGACGATGCGGGCGGACGGCCGGAAATCCGTCACGACGGCCTATCGCCGGGCCGGCGGCTCTGATGCGGCTCGGCGACGCCAATTTCCTCGCCGACGAGAAAGAGCGGCCGCCGCTTCACCTCCTCATAGATGCGCGCGACATATTCGCCGAGCACGCCGAGCGAGATGAGCTGGATGCCCGAAAAGAACATGATCGACACGATCAGCGAGGGAAAGCCCGGCTGGTCCGTGCCCGAGATCAGGGTGCGGATCAGGAAGGCGACCGCATAGATCATCGCGAAGGCTGATACGACGAGGCCGAGATAGGACCAGACCTTGAGCGGCACGGTCGAGAACGACACGATGCCATCGACCGCGAAACCAAGCAGTCGCGAGAAGTTCCAGCTCGAACTGCCGGCGACGCGGCCGCCGACGGCGAAGGGGATCGTCGTGTGCTCGAAGCCGATCCAGGCATAGAGCCCCTTGGAAAAGCGGGTGCGCTCGCCGAGCCGGTTCATCGCATCGACCGCCTTGCGGTCGAGCAGCAGGAAATCGACGGCGCCGCGCGGCAGGCGCGGAGCGGCGATGAGGCGGAACAGTGCATGGAAGCTGCGCGAATAGAGCCGGCGCAGCGCCCCTTCCTCGGCCATGCCCGAGCGCGAGCCGAGCACGACCTTGAAGCCGGCACGCCAACGCTCGATGAAGGCCGGCAGCATTTCGGGCGGATGCTGGGCGTCGCCATCCATCAGGATGACGGCATCGCCATCGGCATAATGCAGGCCGGCGGCGATTGCCGTTTCCTTGCCGAAATTGCGGCTGAGCGAGATCGCGGTGAAGCGCGGATCGCTTTCGTTGAGAGCGCGGAGCTTGTCCAGCGTCGTGTCGGCGGAGCCGTCATTGACGAAGAGGACGCTCCAGTCGACGCCCAGCCCTTCGAGCACGGGCGTCAGCCGGCCGATAAAGACCGAAAGGCCCGCCGCCTCGTTAAAGACCGGCACCACGACTGTGATCCGCTCAGCCATTTCGCACTCCGTACAGCCCCCGCGAAAGCGGGAGCTGCAAAAGCGCCCGCCTGAAACGCGCGCAAACTAGCAGGATCGGTCCGAATGTCATCCGGTGGCGCGCAGCGGCTCCGTGGCGGCCGATTGGCGCTTCGCCTCCGCGACGATCTCGAACGAGCGGATGCGGTCGGCATGGTCATAGAAGTCGGAGGTGATGATCAATTCGTCCGCTCCGGTCTCTTCCAGGAACGTCTCGAGCCGCGCCGCCACCGTTGCCGGTCCGCCGATCGCGGCGACGCCGAGATGCGAGGCGACATAGGCCTCCTCGCGCTCGTCCCAGAGCCCGTCCATGCTTTCAACCGGCGGAAGCAGCACCGTCGGCTTGCCGCGCACCAGATTGATCAGCCGCTGGAATTGCGTGGTGGCGAGAAATTGCGCCTTGGCGTCGGATTCGGCCGCGATCACCGGCAACCCCACCATGATGTAGGGCTTGTCGAGATATTCGGATGGACGGAAATAGTGGCGGTGAACCTCGATCGCTTCTTTCAGCTGCTGCGGCGCGAAGTGGCTGGCAAAGGCGAAGGGGAGGCCGAGTAAGGCCGAAAGCTGGGCGCTGAAGGTGGACGAGCCGAGCAGCCAGACCGGCACGTTGGAGCCGGAGCCGGGAACGGCGCGGACCTTCTGGCCCTCGCCGGCAGGCGCGAGCAGGGCCAGCAGCTCCTGGACGTTGCGCGGGAAGGCGTCGGCATCGTCGGTCAAGTCGCGGCGGAGCGCGCGCGTCGTCAGCATGTCGGTGCCCGGAGCGCGGCCGAGGCCGAGATCGATGCGGCCGGGATAGAGCGCTTCCAGCGTGCCGAACTGTTCGGCGATGACGAGGGGAGCGTGGTTGGGCAGCATGACGCCGCCCGAGCCGACACGAATATGCTTCGTCGCTCCAGCGACATGGCCGATCAGCACCGACGTCGCCGAGGACGCGATGCCCGGCATGTTGTGGTGTTCGGCGAGCCAAAAGCGGTTGTAGCCGAGCCGTTCGACGGCGCGGGCGAGGTCGACCATGTTGGCGAAGGCGCCAGAGGGCGTACCGCCGGCGCGGATGGGCGCGAGGTCGAGCACGGAGAGCGGCGTTTGGCCGAGTTTCGGCATGGGATTGGTTCCGGGACAGGGACTGGAACCGGTCATGTGGGGTTTGCAGGCCCCGTTCGGCAGGGGGCAAGGCATTGATTTTAAACGGTGGCAACGCCGTCACAGCGGAAGGTTTTCGAGGGGGACTTCGCAGATGGTAATTATCCGGTAATATGTCGTGAGCCTCAGGGCCTTCCCGACACCGGAGATCCAAACGATCCGATGCTGTTCGTGAACAAAAAAGCCTCTGGAAAAGAGGTCGCCCGGACCTTCGCCCGACGCGCCATGGTTGTGGCGTTGACGGTCGCGAGTTTCGCCGTCAGCACAGCGGCTCTTGCGAGTTCTGCGCCCTATCCCGACGCAGCGCAGAAGGCCGAGATCGATCGGCTGATTGTATTCTATTCCAAGAAATACAATGTGCCGGTGGCGCTCTCCCGCAAGGTGGTGGAGAGCGAGAGCGAATATCGCCCGCTCGCCCGCAACGGTCCCTATTGGGGGCTGATGCAGATTCGGTACGACACGGCCAAGGGCATGGGGTTCGAGGGCCAGCCCACCGGCCTGCTCGACGCCGAGACCAATCTGGCGTTCGGCATCGCTTATCTCTCCAACGCGTTGAAGGCTGCCCAGGGCAATACCTCGCGCGGCCACATGCTCTACCGCACCGGCTATTATTTCGAGGCCCGCCGCAAGCGCGTACTCGACGAGATGATCGCGGTGCGCGACTTCAAGCCGGTCGGCGGCTCGCCGACCTTGATGGCGATGGCCGAGATGCCGGAAGGCACCGGTGATCTCTGGAGTGGCGAGGCGCCGCCGGCCACCAACGCGTCCGCGGCGATCACTGCCGCCATGGCCGCTCCGATGCCGCGCTCCAAGCCTGTCGCGACGATGAGCCTTGCCGCTGCTGACGCTGGCAGCGAGAAGCAGCTCGGCGCGAAGACGGCTGACGGCAAGACAGCTCCGGCCATTCGGACGGCCTCGACGCTGGCGCCGCTGCCGCTCGCCGCCCCTGTCGGCGCGAAGGCGACTGCCGGTCCCGCAGTGGCGCAGCCGACCGTCGTCTACGCCTCGGTGCTGCCATTGTCGCGGCCGATCCCGCTTGCGAAGCCAGCACTGCCGGTTGTTGCCTCGGGCGTGGTTCCAGATGAGCCTGCTGCGGTTGCGGAGGCCGATACGGGCGTTGCTGCCAGCGACGTGCCCATGCCGCGTCCAAAACCGGTCGTCGCCGCTGTCGAGCCCGCAGAGCCTCCGCCATCGCCGCTGCAACTCGCGCTCAACGCCGCAGCCGCCCGCAAGTCCGCCGAACTCGCCGCTGCCAATCCGCAGAAGGCTGTGCCTGTTGCGGCCGCGACGCCGGAGCTTCGCCGCAGCCTCGATGCAGGCGCCCCCGCAGCACGCCCGCTGGTCGTCGCCTCGCATGTTGCGGTGCCGCTGCCGCGCGCGCGGCCGATTGCCTCCGAATAGGCGGCAACCAAGACGGCTCACCGCGGAAGCGGTGGGCCTCGATTGACAGGGTGGGCCTTCTTCTTTAAAGACCGCCTCGTTGTCGCGGGTCCATCGGGCCCGCGTTTTGTTTCACGCACCCGTGGGGAAGGCAAAGTTTCGCCTTTTCCTGTCGGTCCGCCACAAGCGGGCAGAGGAGGGCGCGTGTCCCTGAACTCCTGATGCATGGGATATGCGATGTCGAAGCGTGCTTCGTCCAAACACAAGATTGACCGTCGTCTCGGCGAAAACCTCTGGGGCCGTCCGAAGTCTCCGGTCAACAAGCGCGAATACGGCCCGGGCCAGCATGGCCAGCGCCGCAAGGGCAAGGTTTCCGACTATGGCACGCAGCTGCGCGCCAAGCAGAAGCTGAAGGGCTATTACGGCAATGTCTCCGAGAAGCAGTTCCGGAAGATCTATGCCGAGGCGACGCGCCGCAAGGGCGATTCGTCCGAGAGCCTGATCGGCCTGCTCGAGAGCCGTCTCGACGCGGTTGTCTACCGCTCGAAGTTCGTGCCGACCGTTTTCGCCTCGCGCCAGTTCATTTCGCACGGTCATATCAAGGTCAACGGCCGCCGCGTCACCATTGCCAGCTACAGCGTCAAGGTCGGCGACCTCATCGAGGTCAAGGACTCGTCCAAGCAGCTCGCGATCGTGATCGAGGCGACCCAGCTCGCCGAGCGTGACGTTCCTGACTATATCGAAGTCGACCATCACAAGATGACGGCGAAGTTCGCCCGCGTTCCGGGCCTTGCCGACGTCCCCTATCCGGTCCACATGGAACCGAACCTGGTCGTCGAGTTCTACTCGCGCTAAGTCTGCGCGTCGCCGCCGCCCAAGGGCGGCGTGCCATCGATCGAAGGGGCCGGGTCTCAGACACCGCGGCCCCTTTTCTTTTTGCGCCGTCAGCGGCGGCCCCTGGGGTCGCGCGATGGCGATGATCCCGGCAGCACCTCGCGCGTTGAGGGTGAACGAGCCGTTGCGATCGCTGCGCGTCGCGAGAATCGCGGAGTTTCATCCCTTGAACGAAACCAGGATTCACCAAGCCTTCGAAATCAGCGTGTTGCTCAAGGGCGCCCATGCGCTGATCGAGACCATCGGCGGCCTCGCGCTTCTTCTCGTCGCTAACGAGACCGTCGTGAACTTCGTCCGGATGGCGACGCAACATGAACTGGTTCAGGATCCGACCGACTTCGTCGCGAACCATGCCCTGCATCTTGCCGAAGGCTTCTCCGTGGATAGCCAGCGCTTTTACGCTTTCTATCTGCTCAGTCATGGCGTGGTGAAGCTCGGCCTCGTCGCGGGGCTGCTGCGCAACAAGCTCTGGGCCTATCCGGCGTCGCTCGGCGTGCTCGCCCTCTTCATTGCCTATCAGGTCGATCGCTTCAGCCAGCATGGCGGCATCGGCCTCGTGGTGTTGACGGTATTCGACCTCGTCGTCGCCTGGCTGATCTGGCACGAGTACCGGCTGATGCGGCGCCTCAGCCAAGCTCGGGAAAGCCGTTGAGGACAAGCGAACCGCCGGAGACGAAGCGCGCCTTACCAACCCGGATCGGCTATTGAGGGCGTCTGAGACGGGGAGGGACAGTTCATGGTTCTAAAGGCGCCCGCGGCGTCCACGCCGCGTCCTGATCTTCTTGGCTTCCTGGCGGTAGCCGTGACCATCGTCACCTGGGCCTCAGCCTTCGCCGCGATCCGGGTCGGGCTGCATCACCTCACGCCGGTCCAACTTGCTGCCGCGCGCTATTGCTCGGCCGCTGTGCCCGCGCTGCTCTATCTCGTGATCGCCCGCCCGCCGCTGCCATCGCGTCGCGACCTGATCCGCCTCGCGGTGATCGGGCCGCTGTTCATTTCCGTCTATGCCGTGCTGCTCAATACCGGCGAACGTACGGTCCCGGCGGGTCCCGCCTCGTTCATCCTGCAGATCAATCCGGTTCTGGTGGCGCTGCTGGCGATGCCACTGCTGGGCGAGCACTTCGGCCTCTCCGGCTGGATCGGCACGGGGCTGTCGTTCCTCGGCGTGGGTCTCATCGCTTTCGGCCACAGCGATCACTTCGCGCTTGATCCCGGTGCGCTGCTGATCGTGGGTTCGGCCTTCTGCACATCGATCTCAACGCTGTTGCAGAAGCCACTGCTGGGGCGACTGCCAGCCTTGACCGTAACGGCGTGGATCCTTTTCATCGGCGCGCTGCCCGTGGCGCCGGCGCTGCCCGGCGCGATCCGTGCGCTTGCCGATGCGCCGACCGAAGTGGTGCTTTCGGTCGCCTATCTCGCGGTTCTGCCGACGGTGGTCGGCTATCTCACCTGGGCGATCGCGCTGAAGCGATTTTCGGCCGGCCGAGCATCAAACTTCCTCTATCTGATCGCGCCGACTGCGACGCTGATCGGCTTTCTCTGGCTCGGCGAGGTGCCGACGCTGCTCGGGCTCGCCGGCGGCGTCATGGCGATCGGCGGCGTCCTCATCGTCAATTTGGGTCGCGGCCGCTGACGGCCGGCACGGAGGCGAGAGCCACCGCGCCGGACATTGGCGCGTTGACTCAGGCGGCCGGCAGGGTCGCCATGTCGATGACGAAGCGATATTTCACGTCGCTCTTCAGCATCCGATCATAGGCGGCGTTGACGCCGTTCATCGGAATCATCTCGATATCCGAGGTGATGCCGTGCTCGCTGCAGAAATCGAGCATTTCCTGGGTTTCCGGAATGCCGCCGATGCCAGAACCGGCGAAGCTGCGGCGGCCACCGAGCAGGCTGAACGCTGCGATCGGCTGCGGGTTCTCGGGTGCGCCGACCAGGCAGAGCGTACCGTCGGTCCGCAGGAGATTCAGATAGGCGTTGATGTCATGATCGGCGGAAACGCAGTCGAGGATGAAGTCGAACTTGCCCTGCCAGGGCTTCAGCGCCTCGGGGTCGCGGGTGACGACGACTTCATGGGCGCCGAGCCGGAGTCCATCGACGCGCTTGCTCTCCGATGTCGTAAACAGAACGACATGGGCGCCGAAGGCACGGGCGAATTTGACGCCCATGTGACCGAGGCCGCCGAGTCCGACGACGCCGACCGTCTGGCCGGGGCCGACCTTCCAGTGGCGCAGCGGCGAATAGGTGGTGATGCCGGCGCAGAGCAGCGGTGCGACGGCGGCGAGGTCGAGATTGGCAGGGACCTTGAGCGTGTAGGCCTCGTCGACGACGATGGCCTTGGAATAGCCGCCATAGGTCATCTTGCCGGTGTGCTTGTCCGGGCTGTTATAGGTGCCTGTGGCGCCGACGAGGCAATACTGCTGAAGGCCCTTGGTGCAGTTGGCGCAGGTGCGGCAGGAATCGACGAGGCAGCCGACGCCGGCGAGGTCACCTTCCTTGAACTTGGTCACGGCGCTGCCGATCCGGGTGACGCGGCCGACCACTTCATGGCCGGGAACGTTTGGATAGACAGTGCCATGCCACTCGTTGCGGGCGGTGTGCAGGTCTGAATGGCAGACGCCGCAATAGAGGATCGCGATTTCGACATCGGTTGGGCCGGGATCGCGGCGCTCGAAGGTAAAGGGGGCGAGCGGCGTATCGGCCGACTGCGCAGCATAGCCGGTGCAGATGAACATCTGTGGCTCCGTGGCGAATATGGGGATTGGATCGATCCAAGCGCGGCCTAAGACAGACCTCGCGCTCGATGCGTCAGAATAGAGCCAGATTGTTGCTGCGGCAAGACAGGTGGGCTGGGCGTGCCGGGGCGGCGGCGGGATGGTTGCGCGCAGGGCGGCTTGGGGGCAAAGAGGGGGCGTTGCAATGCGGCTCCTTTGGCCGTGGCTGGCACGGAGCGATGCATGAGCGAGACGATGCCGATCGATCTCACCGAAGAGGATGAAGACGTTGTCGCGGAAGGCGGGCCGTTGCTTTATCGCGACGCTCCGAAATCCGTCGCCTTCGCCAAGCTCCGGAAGCGCCTCGTCCGCCAGACGCGGGCAGCGCTGGAGGATTTCGGCATGATCCGTCCCGGCGATCGCTGGCTGGTCTGCCTCTCCGGCGGCAAGGACTCCTATGCCATGCTCGCGGTGCTGCTCGATCTCAAATGGCGCGGATTGCTGCCGGTCGAACTGCTGGCCTGCAATCTCGACCAGGCGCAGCCGGGCTTTCCGGCCGATGTGCTGCCGCGCTTTTTTGAAAGCGTCGGCGTGCCCTACCGGATCGAACGGCAGGACACCTATTCGGTGGTCGTGTCGAAGGTTCCGGCCGGGCGGACCTATTGCGCCTTGTGTTCGCGGCTTCGGCGCGGCCATCTCTACCGTGTCGCGCGTGAAGAAGGGTGCCAGGCCGTCGTGCTCGGCCATCACCGCGAGGATATTCTCGAAACCTTCTTCCTCAACCTCTTCCATGGCGGCAAGCTCGCCACCATGCCGCCGAAGCTGGTGAACGAGGAGGGCGATCTCTTCGTGCTCCGTCCACTCGCCTATGCCGGCGAGGACGACATCGCCCGCTTCTCGGCATTGATGCAGTTCCCGATCATTCCTTGCGATCTCTGCGGCTCACAGGAGGGCCTGCAGCGCAACCAGATCAAGGCGATGCTGGCGGACTGGGAAACGAAGTCGCCGGGGCGCAAGGATGTGATGCTGAAGGCACTCGGGCAATCCAACCCATCGCACTTGCTCGACCGCGCGCTGTTCGATTTCAAAGGCCTCGATCTCAAGGCATAGAAAAGGCCGCAGCCCCTGAGGACTGCGGCCGAATGATCAGTCGTGGTCAGGCGCTATTGCGGCGCGATGCAGCGATGCTGCCGGCCGTCATAGCCAGTATAGGTGCCGGTTGCTGCATTGAACGAGCGATAACGCTGCGAGCAATAGGCGACATAGTCGTTGGCATAGCGCTGGTTGTTGTTGGCGGCTGCGCCGCCGATGATCGCGCCAGCGGCGAGACCGAACACGCCGGCGGCGAGGGCGGCGTTGTAGTCACGATAGTAGTAATTGCCGCGATAGCCAGGACGCGCATAGTAACCTGGGCCGCGCCAGCCGGGATGACGATAGACCTGACGCGGTCCATGGTTCCAGCCTGGGCCGCGGCGCCAGTCATTGCCGCGATGATAATTCTGCGCGACGTCGAACGAGCCATCGGCGCGGACCGCTGTATCAGCCTGGGCCGCCATGGGGGCCACCGCGATACCAGCGATAAACATCGCGCCGGCGAGGCTGGCGGAAATCGTGGTCTTGATGGATTTGAGCATGATAGTCTCCCTTGCGACGACGCTTGTGATCCAATGATGATCCCGCCCCATCATCGTCCCTAAGCTTGCGCATCGTCTTTCGTATCGCCTGCTCAACGAGGGAGCGGCTCTATGGTTCCTTTTATTGATCGTGTGGAAAATTTTGCCTGATATGTCTTGCCGGGAACACTGGCAGACAGCGCCCCGACTTCGGCGCGACACGGCATGGAGGATGCACCGTCCCGTCTTGGCGCGTTGAGCCCAAAGGGATCGCGAGGCGCCAAAGAAAATGCCACGGCGGGGGCGACCGGCCGTGGCATGAGCGATGTCGAAAACAGGAAGCAAGATACCGCCGCGATGATCGCCCGGTCTTATCGCCCTGTCGGGGCGATCAGGCCGACTGAGCGACCGTAATGCCCTTCTCGGTGAGGAAAGACTGGATCTCGCCGGCCTGGAACATCTCACGGACGATGTCGCAGCCGCCGACGAATTCGCCCTTGACGTAAAGCTGTGGGATCGTGGGCCAGTTGGAATAGTCCTTGATGCCCTGGCGGATATCAGCGTCGGCAAGGACGTTGACGCCCTTATAGTCGACGCCGAGATAATCGAGGATCTGCACGACCTGGCCCGAGAATCCGCATTGCGGGAACGCCGGGGTGCCCTTCATGAACAGCACGATGTCGTTGGACTTCACTTCGTTGTCGATGAAGGCGGTGATTTCGGACATGTCGTTTTCCTGGTCTGGCCGGAGCGTAACGGCCGCTCCGCTTGATTGAATGGTTGAACCGGTTGGCCCGCGTCGCTATTCCGGCGCGCTTGTCTGCAGCGCCAGCGCATGGAGGGCGCCACCCATGTTTCCCTTCAGCGCGGCATAGACCATCTGGTGCTGCTGCACCCGGTTCTTGCCGCGAAAGCTTTCCGACACGACTTCGGCGGCATAATGGTCGCCATCGCCGGCAAGATCGCGGATCACGATCCGCGCATCCGGCAGCGCCGCCTTGATCAGGCCTTCGATCTCGCGCGCATCCATCGCCATGGTCAATCCCCAGAGGTCGGAACGTTTCTTTGATGCGGCTCAGACGCCGCTCGCCATGAACGCCGGGAACCAATTCTCGTGCGCCTCGGTCAACTTTGCAATGGATATGGTGGCTATGCCCGCCACATCCAAGCTCTCGCCGCCGACATGGCCAAGCGGCTGCGCCTCGACGCCCGCGGCCTCGGCAAGCGCGATGATCGCGCTGGCAGCCGCAGCGTCGGAGGTGACGACGTAGCGGGCCTGATCCTCGCCGAAGAGCGCGCCATGCGGCGTCTCAACCGCTTCGGGCAGGGCGATGCTGGCGCCAAGGTCACTTGCCATCGCCATCTCGGCGAGCGCGACCAGCAATCCGCCGTCCGAAATATCGTGGCAGGCCGTGACGCGCTTGCCGCGGATCAGCGAGCGAACGAGATCGCCGACGCGGCGCTCGCGCGCGAGATCCACTGGCGGGGGAGCGCCTTCCTCGCGGCCGAGGATTTCGCGCAGATAGATCGACTGGCCGAGATGCCGGCCTTCCGCGCCTATCAGAAGAATGGCATCGCCGCCCTTCTTGAAGGCGATCGTGGCCATGACCGAGAGATCAGGCAGCAGTCCGACGCCGCCGATCGCCGGGGTCGGCAAAATGCCAACGCCGCTGGTCTCGTTGTAGAGCGAGACATTGCCGGAGACGATCGGAAAGTCGAGCGCGCGGCAGGCCTCGCCGATGCCCTCAATGGCGCCGACGAACTGGCCCATGATCTCGGGCTTCTCGGGATTGCCAAAATTGAGATTGTCGGTTGCGGCCAACGGCTCTGCGCCGACGGCCGTCAGATTGCGCCAGCATTCGGCGATCGCCTGCTTGCCACCCTCGAACGGATCGGCTTCGCAATAGCGCGGCGTCACGTCGAGCGAGAAGGCCAGCGCCTTGGCCTCATGGCCCTCGACGCGTACGACGCCGGCGTCGCCGCCCGGCTTCAGCGCCGTGTTGCCCTGGATCAGATGGTCATACTGCTCCCAGACCCAGCGGCGCGAGGCCATGTCGGGCGCGCCGACGATCTGGAGGAGGGCGGCGGCGTAATCGGCCGGCTCTGCGATGTCTTTGGCTGCGATCGTCGCCGGCGGCGCGGTGCGGACGAAGGGCCGATCATATTCCGGCGCCTGGTCGCCGAGATCCTTGATCGGCAGGTCGGCAACGACAGCGCCCTGATGAAGGACCCGGAAGCGCAGATCATCGGTCGTGACGCCGACGACGGCGAAGTCGAGACCCCATTTGATGAAGATCGCCTCGGCCTCTTTCTCCTGCTCGGGGCGCAGCACCATCAGCATGCGCTCCTGGCTTTCGGAGAGCATCATCTCATAGGCGCTCATGCCGGTCTCGCGGCAGGGCACCTTGTCGAGATCGAGCTCGATGCCGAGATCGCCCTTGGCGCCCATCTCGACGGCCGAGCAGGTGAGGCCGGCTGCACCCATGTCCTGGATCGCGATCACCGCGCCTGTCTTCATCAGCTCAAGGCAGGCCTCGAGCAGCAGCTTTTCCGAGAACGGGTCGCCGACCTGAACCGTCGGGCGCTTCTCTTCGATGGTCTCGTCGAATTCGGCCGAGGCCATGGTGGCGCCGCCGACACCGTCGCGCCCAGTCTTGGAGCCGAGATAGACAACAGGAAGGCCGACGCCCTCGGCCTTGGAATAGAAGATCGCATCAGCGCGGGCGAGGCCGGCGGCGAAGGCGTTCACGAGGATGTTGCCATTGTAGCGCGAGTGGAAATTCACCTCGCCGCCGATGGTCGGCACGCCGAAGGAATTGCCATAGCCGCCGACGCCTGCAACGACGCCCGAGACGAGATGGCGCGTCTTAGGATGCTCCGGCGCGCCGAAACGCAGCGCGTTCAGCGCCGCGATCGGGCGGGCACCCATGGTGAAGACATCGCGCAGGATGCCGCCGACGCCCGTCGTCGCGCCCTGATATGGCTCGATGAAGGACGGGTGGTTGTGGCTTTCCATCTTGAAGATGATCGCCTCGCCGTCATCGATATCGACAACGCCGGCATTCTCGCCGGGGCCGCAGATGACGCGGGGGCCGGTCGTCGGCATGGTGCGAAGCCACTTCTTCGATGATTTATAGGAACAGTGCTCGTTCCACATCGCAGAGAAGATGCCGAGCTCGGTGAGCGTCGGCACGCGGCCGATCAGGTCGAGGATGCGCTGGTATTCGTCGGGCTTGAGGCCGTGGCTCGCGACGAGTTCGGGCGTGATCGGCATATCGTTGGCAAGCACTGGTGACCTCGACCTGGGGATCTGGGGTTCGGATAGAGCGCGCGGCGCGCCGTGTAAATGGCGGCAGCGAAAAAGCTGGACCTTTGGCCCGAAACGGTGAGGCTTGGCGGATCAACCGATCCGTGGAGCCAAGCCCGATGCAGTTCAATCACGTCGCACACCGCGTTGCGGCGGCTCATTTTGAAACCGTGGTCGCCCTGTTCAAGGAGGAGCTCGGCTTCACCGAACTCCGCCGCACCGAGCGGGCAATCTGGCTGCGCCGCACCGGCTTCAACATCGACCTGCAATTCTCTCGCGTCGCCGCCGCGACCAGCGAACCCGAGCGTGCCCGCGCTCAGGTTTCGTTCCTCAGCCTGACCCCGTGCGCCGATCTTGAGGCGCTCGCGGCGTGGCTGGCTGCGCGCGGCCTTCATGCGACGGTCGGCCCCTATTCCGACCGCGAATTCTATCTCGACGCGCCGGATGCGCTGGTCGGCTTCGTCATCGAGGCGATGCGGCCGGACCTCGCCGACTATCCGGTCGCGGAATAGTCAGGCGACGGCCTTCAGCGCGCTCTCGAACAGCGGCCGTCCGTCGAGACCGCCATTCAGCGGTTCGATCAGGTTTTCCGGATGCGGCATCATGCCGAGAATGTTGCGCCTCTCCGACAGGATGCCGGCGATATCGTCGATCGAGCCGTTCGGATTGCCGACATAGCGAAAGGCGACGCGATCCTCGCCCTTGAGCCGTGCCAGCGTTTCCTCATCGGCCCGGTAGTTGCCGTCGCCATGCGCGACCGGCGAGCGGATCACCTGGCCCTTGGCGTAGCCGGACGTGAACACCGAATCGGTCGTTGCGACGGAGAGTTCGACTTCCTTGCAGATGAATTTGAGCCCGGCGTTCCGCATCAACACGCCCGGCAAGAGGCCCGCTTCGCAGAGGATCTGGAAGCCGTTGCAGACGCCGAGCACCGAGACGCCGCGCTCGGCCTCACGGGCTATCGCAGCCATGATCGGGGCGCGGGCGGCGATAGCGCCGGAGCGCAGATAGTCGCCATAGGAGAAGCCGCCGGGAATGACGATGAGATCGACCTTCGGCAGGTCCGAAGCGGCATGCCAGATGGTGACCGGACGATGGCCGCTGATCTTCTCCAAAGCCGCGATCATGTCGCGTTCGCGATTGGAGCCGGGGAAGACGACGACGGCGGATTTCATCTTCTAGCCTACGATCTCGACGCGATAATTCTCGATGACGGTATTGGCGAGCAGCTTTGCGGCCATGGCCTCCAGCTCGGCCTTCGCGGCTTCGGAATCGGTACTGGCGAGTTCGATGTCGAACACCTTGCCCTGGCGGACGCCGCCGATGCCGGCGAAGCCAAGCGCGCCGAGCGCGCCTTCAATGGCCTTGCCCTGCGGATCAAGGACGCCGTTCTTCAGGGTGACGGTAACGCGGGCCTTCATGGGTGCTCCGGTTGACAAGGGGACTGACTGGCAGCGGGAAAGGAAACGGCCGCCGGGTGAGGGCGGCCGTCAGACCAGGGATGCTCTACTGGACGAGCACGGGACCGCCACCGACAGGGCGGTCGGGCTCGATCAGGATGCCGAGACGACGCGCGACTTCCTGATAGGCTTCGACGAGACCGCCCATGTCACGACGGAAACGGTCCTTGTCGAGCTTGTTCTGGGTCGCGACGTCCCACAGCCGGCAGCTGTCGGGCGAGATCTCGTCGGCGACGACGATGCGCATCATGTCGCCTTCCCAGAGTCGGCCGCATTCGATCTTGAAATCGACAAGCTGGATGCCGGCACCAAGGAAGAGGCCGGAGAGGAAGTCGTTGACACGAATGGCAAGCGCCATGATGTCGTCGATCTCCTGAGGCGTCGCCCAGCCGAAGGCGGTGATGTGCTCTTCCGACACCATCGGGTCGTCGAGCGCGTCGGCCTTGTAATAGAACTCGATGATCGAGCGCGGGAGGACCGTGCCTTCTTCGAGGCCGAGCCGCTTGGCGAGTGAACCGGCGGCGATGTTGCGCACGACGATCTCGAGCGGAATGATCTCAACTTCACGGATCAGCTGCTCGCGCATATTGAGCCGCCGGATGAAGTGAGTCGGGATGCCCATCTTGTTCAGATGAGTGAAGATGTGTTCGGAAATGCGGTTGTTGAGCACGCCCTTCCCGTCGACTACCTCATGCTTCTTCTTGTTGAAGGCAGTGGCGTCGTCTTTGAAGAATTGTATCAGCGTGCCGGGCTCAGGTCCTTCGAAAAGGATCTTGCCCTTGCCCTCATAGATGCGCCGACGGCGGTTCATGGGCACATACCGTGGTTTGAGGAAATCCATTAGGCCGGGGTTCCAATATACAGGGATTCGCCGCGGCGAAAGTTCAGCCGGCCGACCGTTTTCGTGGTCGTCCGCGCGGCGTGAACCTACCCGATCGCTCCCCAATTAACAATGAGCCAAGAATGCGGCGCTTTGGAGCGAAAGGGCGGCGGACGGGGCCTACGGCAAGGCGTCGGCGTTGATTTGGGGTATTCGTCCCTATATGCAAGGGGCCACTGACGGCTAAGACCAAGTCGACCAAAGCGGAGAGCCACGATGACGACGTTCGACCAGCGCAAGGACGCCTTCGAGAACCGGTTCGCCCATGACGAGGCCTTGCAGTTCAAGGCTTCCGCCCGGCGCAACAAGCAGCTTGGCCTCTGGGCCGCCGCCCTGCTCGGAAAGGCCGGTGCCGAGGCCGAGACCTATGCGACCGAGATTGTCGCTGCCGACTTCGAGGAAGCGGGCGACGAGGACGTGTTCCGCAAGATCCGCGCCGATTTCGACGCGGCCGGCGTCGCCCAGTCCGACCACCAGATTCGCCGCACCATGGACGAACTGCTCGCCAAGGCGATCGAGGACGTGAAGACGGCGGGCTGAGCAATACGGCCGGAGGGGAACTGCGATCATGGCATTCGTCTCGCTCGCCTCGGCTATGGCCGCCGGGTTGCCCAACCTGACGGCCTGGATCTCGATGCCGGAGCCTCTGGTCGCAGAAGCCGCCGCGCGCGCCGGCTTCGACAGCGTCACGCTCGACATGCAGCACGGTCTCCTCGATCCGGTCAGCGTGATGCGGGCCATAGGCGCTGTAGCGCTGGCCGGGCGACCCTGCGTGGTTCGCGTTCCGGTCGGTGATTTTGCCATGTCGAGCCGCGTGCTCGACATGGGCGCCTCGGCCGTGATCGCGCCGATGATCAATTCGGCTGCTGATGCCGCCGCCTTCGTCGATTCGGTCAAATACCGGCCGACCGGCCAGCGGAGCTGGGGTCCGACGCGGACGCTGCAGCTGCAGGGCATCACCGGCCCGGCCTATCTCGAAAGTGCGAACGGCGCCACCATCGGATTTGCGATGATCGAGACCGTCGAAGCGCTTGCGGCGCTCGATGACATTCTCGCTGTACCAGGTCTCGATGCTGTATTCGTCGGTCCCTCCGATCTTTCGATCGCGCTCTCGGAGGGCACCGATGTCGATCCCATGCGAACCGACAACCAGCTTGCGGCGGCAAGGGTGCGCGACAAGGCGCATGCGGCCGGCAAGCGGGTCGGCATTTTCGCGATGACCGGCGCGCAGGCGCGACTCTACCGGAGCCAGGGCTACGACTTCATCGCGGTCGGCGCCGATACCGCCTATTTCGCCCTCGGTGCGGCGACGATGCTGGGCGAAGCTCGGCAAGGCTGAACCCGCAGCAGGCAACCCCGAGGCTCGGCGAGCCTTTAGCGGTACTCTGTGTTCACTTTTGCACTTTTCTTGCTCAGGAGTATTTTCTTCTTGAGGCAGCGACTCACGCTGTCGTCGGGGGGAATAATCATGAGAAAGCCAATCGCCGAATTCATCGGCACGTTTACGCTCGTCTTCTTCGGTTGCGGATCAGCGGTCATTGCCGGGCCGCAGGTGGGGGCAACAACTGTCGGAGTCCTTGGTATCGCTTTTGCCTTCGGCCTCGCTATCGTCGCGATGGCCTATGCGATCGGTCCGGTCTCAGGTTGTCACGTTAATCCGGCGGTCAGCCTCGGCGCCCTCATCGCAGGCCGCATGAATGTCGGCGACTTCATCAGCTATGTCATCGCTCAGGTCGCAGGCGCCATCGTCGGTGCGCTCGTGCTGTTCATCATCATGAAGGGCAAGGCATCCGGCTGGGAAGGCGGCATGGGAACGAATGGCTGGGGAGCCGGCTATCTCGGCGAATACAACACCGCCTCGGCGTTCATCTTCGAAGTGGTCGCAACCTTCATCTTCCTGGTCGTCATTCTTGGGGTGACGCACAAAATAGCGCTCGGCCATTTTGCCGGCCTCGCCATCGGCTTGACGCTCGTCATGATCCACATTGTCGGCATCAATGTAACCGGCGTCTCGGTCAATCCGGCGCGCAGCATCGGCCCGGCTCTCTTCGTGGGCGGCCAGGCGATCGCCCAACTCTGGCTCTTTATCGTTGCGCCGTTCATTGGCGCGGCTCTGGCCGGCCTGCTGTTCCGCTCCGGCATCCTCTATGGCGAGGACAGCTGAGCGCTGCTTCGCCGATCGGCTCTATCAGGCCTCGCGTCGTTGACGTCGTCATAAAAAAGAGGCCGGGATTGCTCCCGGCCTCGTTGCATCGATTATCTCGTGTGGCTGCGCGGCTCAGCCCTCGGCGAGCGCCGCCTCGATCGCGCCGACGAGTTCTTGGTCCTCGGGAACGGTCTTCGGGCTGAAGCGCGCCATGAGGATGCCGTCGCGGCCGACAATGAACTTCTCGAAGTTCCAGCTCACATCAGTGTCGCCGGCGAGCGCGTCATAGAGCGGATGACGGTCGGCGCCCTTGACCGAGATCTTGGCGAACATCGGGAATTCGACGCCGTAGGTCGAGCGGCAGAATTCCGCGATCTCTTCATTGCTGCCCGGCTCCTGGCCGGCGAAATTGTTCGCCGGGAAGCCGATGACGACGAGGCCCTTGTCGCGATAGCGGCGATAGAGCGCCTCCAGCCCGTCATATTGCGGCGTCAGCCCGCATTTCGAGGCGACATTGACGATAAGCAGAACCTTGCCGGCATAGGCGGCGAGCGTGGTCTCGCTGCCGTCGATGCGCTGCAGCGGGATATCCTGAATCGGCGTGGCCATGCTGTTTTCCGGTCTTGGGGGAATGGGAATGCGCCCGCCCTTGAGAAGGCGCCAGAGGCGCAGCAGCAAGCCGCCGCGCAGAAACGGGCCGCCTGTCACGGCGCCGCGTTTTCGCCGAAGACGCGGCGGAAAATCGTGTCGGTGTGCTTGGTGTGGTAGCCGAGATCGAATTTCTCCTCGAGCTCGGCGTCGGACAGCACCGCGGTGACGCCCTTGTCGGCCTTGAGTTCGCTGAGGAAATCGGCGCCCTGTTCCCAGACCTTCATGGCGTTGCGCTGGACGAGGCTGTAGGCGTCCTCGCGCGAGACGCCTTTTTGCGTCAGCGCCAGCAGGACACGCTGGGAGTGGACGAGACCGCCGAGACGGTCGAGGTTTTTCTGCATGTTTTCGGGGTAAATCAGCAGTTTTTCGATCACGCCGGCGAGCCGGTTCAGCGCGAAATCAAGCGTCACCGTCGCATCCGGGCCAATCATGCGCTCGACTGAGGAATGCGAGATGTCACGCTCGTGCCAGAGGGCGACGTTTTCCATCGCCGGGATCACCATGCCGCGCACCAGGCGGGCGAGGCCGGTCAGGTTCTCGGTCAACACCGGATTGCGCTTGTGCGGCATCGCCGACGAGCCCTTCTGGCCCGGCGAGAAATACTCCTCCGCCTCGAGTACCTCGGTACGCTGCAGATGGCGGATCTCGGTGGCGAGCCGCTCGATCGAGGAGGCGATGACGCCGAGCGTCGCGAAATACATCGCGTGGCGATCGCGTGGGATCACCTGCGTCGAGACCGGCTCGACCGCGAGCCCGAGTGCTGCCGCGACATGCTCCTCGACGCGCGGATCGATATTGGCGAAGGAGCCGACCGCGCCGGAGATGGCGCAGGTTGCGACTTCGGCGCGGGCTGCGACGAGGCGGGCGCGATTGCGGTCGAATTCGGCATAGGCCTGCGCCAGCTTGACGCCGAATGTGATCGGCTCGGCATGGATGCCGTGGCTGCGGCCGATGGTGACGGTGTCCTTGTGCTCGAAGGCACGCGTCTTCAGCGCCGCGAGCAAGCGGTCGACATCCGCGATCAGGAGATCGGCGGCGCGGACGAGCTGGATATTGAAGCAGGTGTCGAGCACGTCCGAGGACGTCATGCCCTGATGCACGAAGCGGGCATCCTCGCCGACGATCTCGGCCAGATGCGTCAGAAACGCGATGACGTCATGCTTGGTGACGCGTTCGATCTCGTCGATGCGATCGACGTCGAAGGTCGCGGCGCTTCCCTTGGCCCACACCGTCTCGGCGGCCGATTTGGGAACCGTGCCGATTTCGGCCAGGGCATCGAGCGCATGCGCCTCGATCTCGAACCAGATGCGGAAGCGCGTCTCCGGCGACCAGATCGTCGTCATTTCGGGGCGGGAATAGCGCGGAATCATACGGGAGGTCCCTTGAAGAGCGGAAGGCGGTCAAGCCGCTGCGGTTGCCGCTGGTCTAGCGAATTTCACCCGCCGGCGGTAGCCCCGCTTCCGCCAGGCCGTCGCTGCCCCAGCACCGCTGGACGGGCGGCGGCGCCTTGAATGCGCGTCAACCGCCGCGGATAGCGGCGATATTGGCGGCGTAGTCGGCGGCGTTTCCCTTGAAGATCGCAGAGCCCGCGACGAGGACGTCGGCGCCGGCGGCGATGAGGGCCGGCGCAGTTTCGGGCGAGACGCCGCCATCAACCTCGATGCGAACAGGCCGGTCGCCGACCATCTGGCGGACGCGCGCGACCTTCTCAAGCGACGTCGGGATGAAGCTCTGGCCGCCGAAGCCGGGATTGACCGTCATGACGAGGATCAGGTCGGCGAGATCGAGGACATAGTCGAGCGCGCTTTCGGGCGTCGCCGGGTTGATCGCGACGCCGGCCTTCTTGCCGAGCGAGCGGATATGCTGCAGCGAGCGATGGAGATGCGGCCCAGCCTCGGCATGAACCGTCATGACATCGGCGCCTGCCCGAGCGAAGGCGTCGAGATAGGAATCGGCCGGCGCGATCATCAGATGGACGTCGAAGGTCTTGGCGGTGACATGGCGCACGGCCTTCACGACATCGGGCCCGAAGGTGATGTTGGGCACGAAATGCCCGTCCATGATGTCGAGATGGATCCAGTCGGCGCCGGCGGCGTCGACGGCGCGGATTTCTTCGCCGAGGCGCGAGAAATCGGATGAGAGGACGGAGGGCGAAATGAGCGGCGGATGGGCCATGATATCTGTCTCTTGCCTCTCGATCGCTGCGGACGCGATAGGCCGTAACACGGGCGGCAGCCTCCAGCAATTGCCCAGCCGTCGCGAGGCAGGCAAAGTCTGTTCCGGGAAGGGCGACGCGATTCTCCTTCGGTACATAGCCTGAGGGTTGGAGCGGCGCGCCGGCAAGCGGCGAAGATCGCGGCGTCGGAAAGCCCAGGGAGACCAGGGGGGGACCCAGGTGTTGAAACTTGAGGGTGGAAGGGCCGGCCAGATCTGGCGGGACGGGAATAGCGTCACGCGACCTGCCGGGGCCTGGACACCAACGGTGCACCGGTTTCTGCGCCATCTCCGTGAAGCCGGCTTCTCCGCTGCGCCGATGCCGCTGGCTCTCGAAGAGGGCGAGGAAATCGTGACCTATGTCGAGGGTCGGGTCTGCGAGGACCTCGCCGATCCCGCGACAGGGTCGCTCGCAATGCTCGTTTCGGCTGGCGCAATGCTGAGGCGCTTTCACGAAGCGGCGCGGGGCTTCCTCGAGACCGACCGCGACGAGCAGCACTGGATGTTGCCGCCGCAGGCGCCCCGCGAGATCGTTTGCCACGGCGACTTCGCCCCCTTCAATGTCGCGACGGAGGGTGAGGCCGCCATCGGCATCATCGACTTCGATGCGTGCCACCCGGCGCCGGCCGTCTGGGACCTCGCTTATGCGGTCTACCGATGGGCACCGCTATCCGATCCTACGCATGAGGGCGTCGCGTTCGGAATGGGCGAACAGCTGCGCCGCGCCCGGATCTTCTGCGATTCATACGGAGCGGATGACGAAGACCGGCGCCAGCTGCCAGACATGATCATGCGGCGCCTCCGCGCTCTGCTGGACTTCATGCGCGCCCGAGCCGCTGCCGGCGACGCGACGTTCCTCGAGGATATCAACGCAGGAGACTCTGCTATTTATATCAGAGACTTGGACTATATTCGGCAGAGTCGCGACCAGTTGCTTCTCGCGCTGATCAATTAGGACGAACCGGCATTCAACTGATGCCGGGCTGCAAATGGGGCTTTCCTGCGCTTCCGGTGCTCACGTACAAACGTACGCTCCGCTCCGGGTCTCGGAAAACCACCATTTTCGCGCCGGCCTGAGCTGAATGGCGATCCGTCCTAGGGCCGGTCGATGGGCCGGTGTCGTGCCCGTTTGGTGATGAGGGTGCTGTGATGGACCGATATGATGCGATCGTGCTGGGCGCCGGTATTGTCGGCGTATCCGCCGCTCTTCACCTTCTGCGTCGCAATCGCAGCGTGCTCCTGCTCGACAAGGGCACGCCGGGTGAAGCGACCTCCTATGGCAATGCCGGCGTCATCGAGCGCGAGGGTTTCTATCCGATCGTGTTTCCGCGCGGAATCGGCGAGCTCTTCCGCATTGCGCGCAATGAGGAAGCCCGGCTGCACTACAATCGCCAGTTCCTGCCGCGGATAGCGCCCTGGCTGCTGAAGCTGCGCCAGGCGACGGGTCCGCGCCGGATCGAGGCCTATGCCGAAGCGATGAACCCGATCCTTTCGCACGCTGCCGCCGAACATGGTTCGCTCGCCGGCAAGAGCCGCGCGGTCGAATTCTTCCGCGGCACCGGCTGGCTCAAGGGCTATCGCAGCCTCGCGAGCTTCGAGGCGGGGACACGGGCGCATCTGGCGCTCGCCGACCAGTTTGGCGTTCGCTACAAGATCCTCGACAGCCACGAGATCGTCGATCTCGAGCCGGACCTCTCCCCAGTTTTTGCCCGCGCCGTGCTCTGGCCGGATACGGTCTCGGTCTCGAGCCCCGGCGGCGTCACCAAGGCGCATGCGCGGCTGTTCGAACTGATGGGCGGCACGCTGGGGCAGGGCGACGCGCAGTCGCTGCGGCGCGAGAATGATCTCTGGGTGGTCGACCGCGCGAGTGGTCCCGCGACCGCGCCGGATGTCGTTGTGGCGCTGGGACCGTGGTCAATGGATCTGCTCGGGCCGATGGGCTATCGCTTTCCGTTCGCGGTCAAACGCGGCTATCACCAGCATTTCAAGCCGCGCGGCGATGCCGGGCTCGATCGGCCGATTGTTGATGTCGATCATGGCTATGCGTTGACGCCGATGCGGCAGGGCTACCGCATCACCACCGGCATCGAGTTCGATGCGCGCGATGCGCCGGCGACGCCGGTGCAGTTGGAGCGGCTGATGCCGCAGGCGCGGGCGCTGTTTCCACTCGGCGATCCGCTCGAGCGCGATCCCTGGATGGGCGCGCGGCCCTGTTTTCCCGATTCGATGCCGATCGTCGGCCCGGCGCCGAAACATCCGGGCCTCTGGCTCGACTTCGGCCATGGCCATCTCGGCTTTACGCTCGGCCCGGCCACCGGCCGACTGATCGCCGAGCAGATCACCCGCGAGATGCCCTTCGTCGACCCGGCCCCGTTCAGCGCGCTGCGTTTTCGCGGCCGCTAAAGCATCGGACCGAAAAGTGGAATCCGGTTTTCCGGAAAATCCGATGCGAAAATAGAGAGCTAGATTGCCATGCGTCCGACAGGTCGCATGGCAATTTTGGGGTCAGGGGTTCGGCAGCGGCTCGAAGCTGTCGGGACCGCGGCGGAACAATTGATAGAAGGCGAGCTTGGCATCGCCCTTGGCATCGAACGTGACGGGGCCAAGCACCGTATCGACGCTGTGACTGCCGAGCCAGGCGGCAAGGTCGCCGGCCGCGCTGGACCCCGTTGCCTTGCGGGCGGCGGCGAAGAGCTGGACCGCGGCATAGGCCGGCAGCACGAAGCCGCGCGGCTCGACACCATCGGCTCGAAGGGCGGCGGCAACCGATGCCGCCGGCTTGGCGCTGCGCCAGTCGGTAAAGGTGGTCACGAGCGTTCCGGCGGCCGCATCGCCGGCGGCCGTGCCAAACTCCGTGGTGGCGAGGGCGTCGCCGCCGACCAGCACGATGTCGGAATTGCGCGACTTGAGCGCGCGCGCGATCAGAGCCGCGTCGCCGTCATAGCCGGCCACGAAGAGCACGCCGATCCCATCATCGATCATCACATCGGCAAGGCCGCCATAGTCCTTGGCGCCCGGTTCGAAGCTGTCGCTGCGGGCTTCCTTGATGCCGGAGGCGTTGAGCCCGGCGACGACCGCCTCGGCCAGCGCCTTGCCATAGGGCGAGCCGTCATTGACGATCGCGATCCGCTTCTTGCCATAACCGCGCGCCAGAAAGGCGCCGGCAGCGGCGCCCTCTCCGTCGTCGCGGGCGGCGAGACGAAGGATCGAGGGGCCCGGGCGGTGATCGGTGAAATCGTTGGAGGTGATCGCGGGCGTGATCGCGAGCAGCCCCTTGTCGGCGTAGACGGCGGCTGCGGCATCGCCCTCGGCGGCGCAGACATGGCCGACCACGAAGACATCACCGCGCGCCGCCGCCTTGGTTGCGGCGCTCGCGGCATTGTCCGAGCGGCATAAATCGTCGGCGACATCGAGCTTCAGCATCGCGCCGCCGATTCCGCCGGCGGCGTTGATATCCGCCACGGCACGCGTCGCGCCGGCTTTGATCTCCTGGCCCAGCGTCTGATAGGGGCCGGAAAGCGGCGCGATCACCGCGATGCGGATATCCGCGCGAGCGGCGGAAGCGAGGATCGCCGCCGCGAAAAGTCCGAAGAGAATGCGTCGCATGATGCTGTCCATGGCCCGCGCGATCATGCACGGACGCGGCAGAAATGAAAACGCCCGCCCCGGTGAGGGGCGGGCGCAGAGGAAGCGAGGCTGAAGGCCTACATCGGCACGTTGGTGATCTTGCCGTCGTCGCCCTTCTTCCAGACCCACATCACATAGTCGGCCGTGGTGCGGTCGCCCTTGGCATCGAAGGAGAGCGGGCCGATCACGGTCTCGAACGGGCCGCCCGACTTCAGCATCGCGGCGACCTTCTGCGGGTCGGCGGAGCCAGCCTTGGTGATCGCCTCGGCGATGACCTGGACGGAAGCGTAGGAATAGAGCGTGTAGGACTCGGGCTCGAAGCCGGCCGCGCGGAATTCCGCCACGGCCGCGGTCGCCATCGGGTTCTTGCGCGGATCGGGCGAGAAGGTGTTCAGCGTGCCTTCGGCGGCGGGACCGGCGATCGAGGCGAACTCGTTCGAAACGATACCGTCACCGGAGAAGAGGGTCGCCTTGAGGCCCTGCTCGGCCGACTGGCGGACAATCAGGCCGCCTTCGGTGTGCAGACCGCCCCAATAGATGATCTCGACGCCCGCGGCCTTCATCTTGGAGATGAGAGCCGAGAAGTCCTTGTCGCCGACATTGACGCCTTCATACATGACTTCCGTCACGCCGGCGGCGTTGAGCGCCTTCTTGGTCTCGTCGGCAAGGCCCTGGCCGTAGGTCGTCTTGTCGTGGATGATCGCGACCGGCTTGCCCTTGAGGTTTTCGGCGATGTACTTGCCGGCAACCGCGCCCTGCTGGTCGTCGCGGCCGCAGGTGCGGAACGTGTTCCACAGGCTGCGCTCGGTGAAGGTCGGGTTGGTCGAGGCCGGGGTGATCTGAAGGATGCCGTTCTCGGCATAGACTTCCGACGCCGGGATCGACACGCTCGAGTTGAAGTGGCCGATGACAAAGGTGACACCGTCGCCGACGAACTTGTTGGCAACCGAGACGCCCTGCTTGGCGTCCGAAACGTCATCACCGAGCTCGACGACGAACTTCTGGCCGAGCACGCCGCCCTTCGCATTGATATCGGCGACCGCCTGCTCCGCACCCTTCTGGAGCTGGGCGCCGAAGGCAGCGTTGGGGCCGGTCAGCGGGCCGGCAACGCCGATCTTGATGTCGGCATGGGCCGCACCGGCGAATGCCAGGCTCGCTGCAACCACGAGGCCGGACATGAGGGACTTCTTCATTGATGTCTCCCGTTCTTAACTGGAAGTTCGCTTCTGGAGTATTTTCGGCGGATGTTGTCTCGCCTTGATCAGGCATCTTGCCGATTTTGCGGGTCCTGTCACCCGGATTCTGGCCGGCGCCGCGGCCGTAAGTCATTGCGGCGGCAAAAGCTTACTTGCCACGGCACCGATTATTTGGCCCGCCACGAAAGAGGGCCGGACTTTTCGTAGAGCCAATAATATTGCGAGACCATCTGCCCCGCCAAAGTAAAGCGATAGGCGAAGGTGCCGATCACCAAGAGGACCGCGAGGTCGATCAGCCAGTAATGCAGCGAAAGCAGCGTACCGCCGAACATCGAGAAATGGATGAAGCGCACGCCAAACGACAGGATCACCAAATAGACGACCAGCGGCAGATAGCGGCGCCAGGTATGGGCGCAGGCTCTGCCCGTCATCCAGGCGCCGGCGCCGCCAAGGATCAGCGTCACGAAGATGAAGACGAGGATCGAGTGTTCTTCGTAGAGAAGACCTTGCATCGGCGTCACCCTGGCATTCTGGCTGCGGCGCGGCGGGCTTGGCGGGCGGAGAGGGCGGTCAATGCGCGCCCCCCTCGAGATAAGCGGCGCGGATTTCGGGCTTCTCCAGAAGTTCACGCCCCGGACCGGACATCGTGACGGCGCCGTTGACGAGCACATAGCCGCGATGGGCGAGCTTCAGCGCATGATAGGCGTTCTGCTCGACGAGGAAGACCGTCAGGCCTTCGCTGCGGTTGAGTTCGGCGATGGCGTCGAAGATCTGCTTGACGATCAGCGGCGCAAGCCCGAGCGATGGCTCGTCCAGCATCAGCAGTTTCGGCCGCGCCATCAGCGCGCGGGCAATCGCCAGCATCTGCTGCTCGCCGCCGGAAAGCGTACCGCCGCGCTGGCCGATCCGCTCCTTGAGGCGCGGGAACAGCGTGAACATCCGTTCGACGTCCTCATTGAAGTAAGCGAGGTTGTCGAGCGCAGCGCCCATCTGCAGGTTTTCGAGCACCGTCATGCGCGGGAAGATGCGCCGCCCTTCCGGCGACTGCGCGATCCTCAGCCGCGCGATCTCATGCGTCGGCATCTGCGTGATGTCGCGGCCTTCGAACAGGATCTGGCCCTCGCGGGCGCGGGGATTGCCGCAGATCGTCATCATCAGCGTCGACTTGCCGGCGCCATTGGCGCCGATCAGCGTGACGATCTCGCCCTTGTTGACGTCGATATCGACGCCCTTCAGCGCAATGATCTTGCCGTAATAGGTCTTGGCGCCGCGCACCTGCAACATCGGTATCTCAGCGGCCGGGCTGGCCGGGACTTGGGTCATCGCGCGGCCCCTTCCGTGATCTCGTCGAGTTGCTCCTCGACCTTCTCGACCTCCTCGTCGTCGACGCCGAGATAGGCGGCGATGACGCGGGGATCGTTGCGAACCTCGCTCGGCGTTCCGTCCGAGATCTTCACGCCATATTCGAGCACGACGACATGGTCGGAGATCTCCATGACCACGGACATGTCGTGTTCGATCAGGAGGATCGACGTCGTGCCCATCTTGCGGATGTCGAGCAGGAGCGTGTTGAGCTCATTCGACTCGCGCGGATTGAGGCCGGCGGCGGGTTCGTCGAGACAGAGCAGTTCCGGGCCGGTGCACATGGCGCGGGCGATCTCGAGCCGGCGCTGCGCGCCATAGGGCAGGTCGCCGGCGGGATCGTCGGCTCTCGCGGTGAGCCCGGTCTTGTCGAGCCAGAACTTGGCCGTCTCGATCGCTTCCCGTTCGGCGCGCTTGTAGGAGGGCAGGCCGAGCACGCCGAGTATGGTCATGCCCGAGGCGAGCATCAGGCGATTGTGCTGCGCGACAAGCAGGTTCTCGAGCAGCGTCATGCCCGAGAACAGGCGGATATTCTGGAATGTCCGCGCCACCTTGGCCTTGGCGGAGATGCGGAAATCCGGCATCCGCTCGAGCAGGAAGCTGTCGCCCTTGGCGTGCTTCAAGAGCAGCATGCCCTGGGTCGGCTTGTAGAAGCCGGTGATGCAGTTGAACACGGTCGTCTTGCCGGCCCCGTTCGGGCCGATCAGCGCCGTGATGTCGCCGCGGCCGACCTCGAAGGAGAGATCGTTGACGGCGACGAGACCGCCGAAGCGCATCTGAACATGCTCGACGGTGAGCACGGGATCGGCGGCCCAGGAGCGGGGCGCCTGGCTGGTTGCGAGGGGCGCGGACATCAGCCGTGGCCCTCCTTGACGTGCGAGCCTGAGATCGATTTTCGCTCGGTCAGGAAAACGGTCGGCTCGCGGGCGGAGACGAAGCCGCGCGGCTTCCAGATCATGATCAGGACCATTGCGAGGCCGAAGATCAGCATGCGGTACTGGTCGGGATCAAAACCCTCGCCGAACACGGCCTTGAGGAAGTCGAGCTCGCGCAGCAGTTCCGTGCCGCCGATCATGGCGACAGCGGCCAGCGCAACGCCGATCATCGAGCCCATGCCGCCGAGCACGACGATGGCGACGATAACGGCCGATTCCATGAAGGTGAAGCTTTCGGGGCTGACGAAGCCCTGCCGTGCCGCGAAGAACGAGCCGGCGAAGCCGCCGAACATCGCGCCGAGGGCGAAGGCCGTCAGCTTGGTGTTGGTGGTGTTGATGCCGAGCGAGCGGCAGGCGATCTCATCCTCGCGCAGCGCCTCCCAGGCACGGCCTACCGGCAGCTTGCGCAGGCGCAGCGTGACGAAGGCCGTCAGAAGCGCGAGCAGCAGGATGAGGTAATAGAGAAAGATCTTGTAATAGGCGCTCGACATCGCGAGCCCCCAGACCTTGGCGAAATTGTTCGAGGCCGAGACCTCGAACGAGTAAATGCCGAAGAAGGTGATCTTGGGGATCGAGGAGATGCCCGCCGAACCGTTGGTGAGCTCGCGGAAATTGATCAGCACCAGGCGGATGATCTCGCCGAAGGCCAGCGTCACGATGGCGAGATAGTCGCCCCGCAGCCGCAGCACGGGGAAGCCGAGCATGATGCCCCAGAGCGCTGCGAGCGTGCCGGCGAGCGGCAGCAGCAGCCAGAACGACAGGCCGAAATGCGTCGCAAGCAGCGCATAGGAATAGGCGCCGACGGCATAGAAGGCGACATAGCCGAGGTCGAGCAGGCCCGCGAGGCCGACGACGATGTTGAGGCCCCAGCCGAGCATCACATAGATGAGGATCTGGATGCCGAAATTATCGACCCATTTCAACGAGCCCTGGAAGCCGAGCAGATAGACCACCAGCGCCGGATAGATGAACAGGAAGACGAGGCCGGTTGGTGCGAACAGGCGCGCGAGCTTCGCCCGGAATGCGACTTCTCCGGCTGATTGCGCCGGCTTGTCCTTCATCTTGTCGCGCGCGATTGCCGGCCAGATCGTCGTCGTCAGCAGGAATCGGCCGACGATCACGATGCCGACGATGATCGCCACCATCCCCCAGCGGGTGGTGATGACTAGCTCGTTCTGCATATTCTGCTCGGTCTTGAGGCCGACCAGCGGCCCGAAGATGCCGAGGGCGATGACGCCGGCGAGAATGGCGTCCCTCGCGGCGCCGGCGAAGGATCCGCCGGGGCCGGACGTCGTGTTCACCGCTGCCATGGTCAGACCTTCTCGACTTCCGGCCGACCGAGCAGGCCCTGCGGCATGAAGATGAGCACGATCGCGAGGATCGAGAAGGCGGCAACGTCCTTGTAGTCGATCGAGAAATAGCCCGACCAGAATGTCTCGATGAGGCCGATCAGCAACCCGCCGAGCACGGCGCCGGGCAGCGAGCCGATGCCGCCGAGCACCGCCGCCGTGAAGGCCTTCACGCCGGGCGTGAAGCCGTCCGAGAAGTTCACCACGCCGTAATAGGTCATGTAGAGCGTGCCGGCGACGGCGGCGAGCGCGGCGCCCATGACGAACGTGAGCGAGATGGTTCGGTCGACATTGACGCCGAGCAGCGCCGCCATCTTGCGGTCCTGCTCACAGGCGCGCTGGGCCCGGCCAAGCGGTGTCTTCTGCACGACATACCAGAAGCCGGCGAGGAGAACCGCTGTCACCACCCAGATCAGGATCTGCTTGTAGGAAATGGTGGCGGCGAAATTGTTGCGGTCCATCAGCGTGATCGTGCCGGACAGCACCGGCGGCAGCGGCTTGTTGCGCGGACCCTGGGCCACCTGGATGAAATTCGACAAGACGATCGACATGCCGATCGCCGAGATCAGCGGCGCCAGGCGGAACGACCCACGCAGCGGCCGGTAGGCCACGCGCTCGATCGCCCAGTTCAGCAGTCCCGTCAGGGCCATGGCGATGATCATCACCGCGATCAGCGTCAAGATCGGCGACGTGATGCCGAAGACGGTGGTGAACAGGAGGAAGAAGATCATGGCGATGAAGGCCGACACCATGAACACGTCGCCATGGGCGAAATTCACCATTCCGATGATGCCGAACACCATCGTGTAGCCGATCGCAATCAGGCCATAGATCGAACCAAGCGTGATGCCATTGATCAGTTGCTGTAGGAAGATTTCCATCTGCCAAAGTTCCCCGGTGCAGCGCATTTTTCTCGGAGGCTTGATTCCGGGCTTTCCGCCCAGCCGGCCTCTCTTTGATCCTTTGGCTTAGCAATTCGGCACGCACAAAACAACAGCAGCCGCCCTGTGGCCGGCGGGTGTGAACAACTGGAAGTCCACTCTGTGCGATTGTGAACGCAACCCGGCGCCCCGAGCAATCAAGCTGGGTATGATCAGGCGGCGCCAATGCGCGGCGCGGCGTTCACGGAATGAATCCGCCCGCCGCTGCAAGCCGTTGATTGATCAGGCGGCGGCCTGCTTGCCTTCGGAGGCGCGTGGGTCGAGCGCGAGCGTCTGCGGCGTTGCTTCGCGCAGCGGCGGCATCGGCTGGAACGCGTCGCGGGGGACGTCGGCAACGGCGGGGCGACGGCTCAATCGGAAGAAGATGTAGCCGATCAGGCACGCATGCATGAGGCTGCAGAAGGTGAAGAGGCCCTGCGGCCCAATCCATTCCATGGCGAAGGCGGCGGCGATCGGTCCGATCATGGTGCCGATGCCCGACATCAGCAGCAGGCCGCTGGCGATCTTCACGAAGTCGTCGGGCGCCGCATAGTCGTTGGCATGGGCGACGGCCAGCCCGTACATCGGATAGACCATCCCGCCAAAGGCCGCCACGAGCGCAATCACCATATAAGGCGTGGTCGGATTGAGCACGCTGATGGTGAGGCTCATGATGATCGCCGCGAAGGAGACGCCGATCAGGACATAGCGGCGATCGATGCGATCGGAGAGGCGCCCGAGGGGCACCTGCGTCAAGGCTCCGCCGAGAACCGCGCCGCTCATGACGAGGGCGATCGCGCTGGTCGGCAGGCCGATCTTCTGGGCGTAGACCGCGCCAAGCGTGCCGAAGGCGCCGTTAACCATGCCGATGATGAAGCAGCCGACCGCCGCGACGGGCGAGTTGGTGAAGAGCCGGCGGAGATCGAGCTTGGTGGTCTTCAAGGGGCGCGGCGTCTGTGCGGTCGACAGCGCCGAGGGCAGGATCGCCAGCGAATAGAAGATCGCGCCGAGGACGAAGAACTCGTAGCTGCTGGTTGATCCCGTGGTGATCAGCAACTGGCCAGCGGTCGAGGCGGCGAAATTCACCATCTGATAGACGGAAAAGATGGTGCCGCGGTTCTCCTTGGTCGCGCGCTCGTTCAGCCAGCTCTCGACGATCATGGCGGCGCCGGCGAAGCAGAAGCCGGAAAAGGCGCGGAGCGCGATCCAGGCGAAGGGTGAGACGAAGATGAGATTCAGGAGGATGACGACGCTGGCAATCGAGGCCATGACGCCATAAGCGCGGACATGGCCGACGCGGCGCACGATGCGCGGCACGACGAGGCAGCCCGCGACGAAGCCGATCGCCCAGCCCGTGCCGATCAGGCCGAGTTCGGTGGTGGTGAAGCCCTCGATCGAGCCGCGAATCGGCAGCAGCAGACCATGCAGTCCGCCCGCAAGAAGGAGGAGAGCCGATCCCATGAGGAGCGCGGCGACGGGGACAAGCTGCGATGCCATGATAACCGGAGATGCCGAGAAGGCTGCGACGCGGGGGATCGTTCGGGACCGTTGTCGCTGCGTGCCATGTCGAAATGATGGCGCGAGGATATGAATATCTTGTCACCGCCGAGTTGAACGGCGGCAATGTCCAAGCATTTCAGCGCTTTTCGGCGTCGATCGCGGCCTTCAGCGTCAGAAGATCGCGCCAGACGAGCCGTTTCTGCAACGGCTGGCGCAGGAGATAGGCCGGGTGAAGCGTGGCCATGGCGCGGATCGTGCGCTGCCCGGTGTCGAAACCAAGCCATTGCCCGCGCAGCCGCAGGATTCCCTCGCGGGTATCGAGCAGTTCCTTGGCGGCGGCGCCGCCAAGGCAAATGAGAAAATCCGGGTCGACCAGCGCGATCTGCCGCCGGACGAACGGGCGGCAGATGGCCGTTTCCTCCGGCGTCGGCGTGCGGTTGCCCGGCGGGCGCCAGGGCACGACATTGGCGATGTAGACATGCTGGCGATCGAGCCCGATCGCGGCGAGCATGCGATCGAGCAACTGTCCGGATCGCCCGACAAAGGGGACGCCTTGCAGATCCTCCTCGCGGCCCGGCGCCTCGCCGATCAGCATGACGCGGGCGGCCGGATTGCCGTCGGAAAAAACCAGCGATCGGGCCGTCAGGCGCAACGAGCAGCCCTCGAAGCGGGCGAGCGCCTCGCGGAGGGCATCGAGCGTTTCGGCGGAGGCTGCGGCGAGCCGCGCGGCGGCCACCTCCATCTCGGCGTCCGGCGGCAACTGCGCCGGTGGTGCGAAGGCGGCTGGAGCGGGGCTCGATACCGGCGGCGCGTCGGCAATGGTCATTTCGGCCGGCGGAGACGGGGCGGCGAGAGGCTCGGCCGACCGGGCAAAGCGATCGACCGCGTCCTCCTCCAGCGCCGCATCGACACCGCTCGCCTGATACCATTCGATCAACGCGGCGAGCGCGTCCGGTGCGAGGTGCGATGGGTCGGTGTCTGCCAGCATGCCCCGATCCTATCGACTGGACAGCCGGATGACAAAGCCGTAGCGCGGCGCGCGTCTATGGCCGCGTTGCCGAGCCGCTGGCCAGAGACGCCGTCGAGGGCTAAAAGTGGCGCCATGCGAATCGAACAGCCAGCCGGTTCCAGAGGCAGCCTCAAATGGATCCAGCGTTCAGCAGCCGAGCGCTGGCCTTCACTCGAAGCGCCGATCCTCGCCAAGACCGGTGCTTCAACGCTCCGCTGGCATTCGCCGCTCGCCATCGACGCTTTTGCCGAATATCGCGACGAAGCTTTTCTCGGGCTGATCGGTGCGCTCAATCTCGCCGATGCGTTGCATGGCTTCTGGCCGGGGCGCGGGCCGCAATGGGACGCTGTCGGCCAGACCGATCGAGACGCTATCGTGATGGTCGAGGCGAAAGCGCAGGTCGCCGAGCTTCTTTCGCCGCCGACGGCAGCCAGCGATGACTCCCGCCGGCGTATCGAGCGCGTGCTTGACGATGTGGCCGAACGAATAGCGCCGGGGCGTCGGCGTGCCCGCTGGACCGAGCATTTCTACCAACTGGCCATCCGCCTCGCGCATCTCGATTTCCTCCGGCGCAACAAGGTCGATGCCTGGCTCATGCTGGTCGACTATGTCGGCGACGAGGACGTTGGCGGGCCGCAGTCGGCTGAGGCCTGGGACGCGGCCTACGCGGTCGCCTTCCATGTCATGGGGCTGCCGAAGCGGCATGCGCTCAGTCCCTACATCCTGCATGTCAGGCCTGATGTCAGGGAGTTTCTCTGAGCGGGCCGCCTTGGTATGGGCCGATTTTCGGCCTGTGTCCTTCTGCCCGATCCCCTGCCTGAGAGCCTAATGAGGACAGGCAAATCCCGAATGGCGATCCGACCTAGTCCAGCAGGAAACCGAGCACCAGTTCGTCGAATGCGGCCTGCTGCTCGATATTGACGAGATGCGCCGCCTTGCGGATGACCTCGAGCCGCGCGCCCTCGATGCTCGCAACCCATTCCCGCGTCTTGGCCACCGGCGCTGCCGGATCCGAATCGCCTGAGATCACGAGCGTCGGGACCGGAATGATCTCGAGATCGTCGCGGAGATCCATCTCGGCGAGCGCCTCGCAGCAGGCGGCATAGCCCTCGTCGGACGCGCGCAGGATCATCGTCCGGATGCGCGCGCATTCCTCGGGATGGCTGCTGCGATAGGGCTCGGTGAACCAGCGGCCGATCACAGCGTCGACCAGCGCGCCGAGGCCCTCGTTGCGTGCCGTCTGGGCGCGGCCCTCCCAAACCTCGCGCGGCGCGAGATGCGGCGAGGACGAGACGATCACCAGCTTCTCGACATGCTCCGGCGCGTTGATGCCGAGCCAGGCCGCGGTCATGCCGCCCTTGGAGACGCCGACGACATGGGCCGAATCAATCCCGAAGGCCTCCAGTACGCCGCGCGCATCGCGACCGAGCCGATCGATCGTATAGGGGTTCTCGGGCGTCGCCGAGAGGCCGTGGCCGCGATCATCGAAGCGGACGACGCGGAAATGCTCGCTGAAGCGCGGCATCTGGGCGTCCCACATCGTGTGATCGGCGCCGAGTGCGTTGAGCAGCAGCAGCGGCGGCTTGCCGTTGTCCGGGGCGGCCTCGACATTGAGTTCGATTCCGTCATCCATCGCGATGCGTGGCATTACCCTGTCCTTGCCGCTGCCCGTGTCCGATCCGCGCCTGCGTCCTCGGGCGATGATCTCACCATGGTCCGCGCCGCCGTCAACCTCTATCACTGTTCGGACTGGCCGAACTTGCTTCAACAGTGTCAGGAGAGGGCCGAACATGGCGTTTCCGCCACCCCATGCGCACCAGACCATCCCTCTGCCTGTTCATCACGACCTGGCCGGAACCTCCGCTTACGCCGCCAGGGACGGTCAATCATGACATCCATCGAATCAGCAATGCCGGCTGACCGCGACGTGATCGCGATCGCCGCGGATTGGGCGCGCCAGGGGCGTGCCATTGCCCTCGCCACCGTCGTCGAAACCTGGGGCTCGGCGCCGCGTCCGGTCGGCAGCCTGCTGGTGGTCGATTCGGAAGGGCATTTCGAGGGATCGGTCTCCGGCGGCTGCGTTGAGGGCGCTGTCGTCAGCGAGGCGGCGGACGTGATCGCCAGCGGCGCGCCCCGGTTGATTGCGTTCGGCGTCGCCGACGAAACCGCCTGGCAGGTCGGGCTCTCCTGCGGCGGCCGCATTTCGATCTTCGTCGAGAGGATCGGCTGATGCAGTCCGAAACACTCGCCGCGCTCGCCGAGGCCGGACGCGACCGGCACGCCGCGATCCTCATCACCATGCTTTCGAGCGGCCAAAGCCGCCTGGTTCTGGCTTCCGGCGATGTTGGCGCCGACCCGCTCGCCGCAGAACTCGCCCTGCGCTTCCGCTCGGGCAGATCCGGCATTGTCGAGACCAATGAGGGGCCGATGATGCTGACCGTGCGGTTGCCACGGCCACGTCTCGTCGTCATCGGCGCGGTGCATATCGCGCAGGCGCTGGCGCCGATGGCGGCCATTGCCGGCCTCGATGTCACGATCATCGATCCGCGGACCGGCTTTGCCAGCGGCGAGCGGTTCGGCGGCGTCCGGCTCTTCGCCGATTGGCCCGACCTTGCGCTGGCCGAAGCGCCGTTCGATGCGTTCACGGCGCTGGCGGCGCTGACCCATGATCCCAAGATCGACGATGCGCCGCTCGCGGCAGCGCTCGCCGCCGGCTGCTTCTATGTCGGCGCGCTCGGCAGCCGCAAGACACATGCAAAGCGCCTCGACCGCCTCGCAGGCATGGGCGTCGCGGCGGAGGAAACGGCCCGCATTCGCGCGCCCATCGGGCTCGCGATCGGAGCGCAGTCGCCGGCCGAGATCGCGGTCGCGATTCTCGCCGAGATCATCGTGGCGCTGCGGCAGGGGGCGCCGGCGTGAGCAGGGTCGCGGCCGTGATCCTGGCGGCAGGAGCCGGGCGGCGGATGGGCGGGCCGAACAAGCTGCTGGCCGAGATCGCCGGCGTCAGTCTGATCAGGCGGGTCACCGAGGCCGCACAGGTGAGCCGCGCTCGTCGGCCCGTCATCGTCGTGAGCGGCCATCGGCGCGAGGCCATCCTGACGGCGCTGGACGGCCTCGAGATCGCAGAGGTGTATAATCCCGATCACGCCTCAGGACTGTCGACATCGCTGAAAGCCGGTATCGCCGCGCTCCATGCCGAGGCCGAAGGCGCTCTGGTTCTCCTTGCTGACATGCCCTTCGTCGACGCCGGGACCATCGACCGGATCATCGACGCATTCGAAGCCTCAGGTCGTCTGGCGATCGTCGCCCCGATGCATGAGGGCCGCCGCGGCAATCCGGTGCTGTGGCCGCGGCGGCATTTCCCGGCCCTGATGGAAATCGAAGGCGACAAGGGCGCGCGCGAGTTGCTTGCGCTTCATGCGGCAGAGGTCATCGAAGTCGCGGCCGGACCCGGCGCTGCGATCGATATCGACACGCCCGAAGCGCTTGCTTCATTCAGCGGGCGGTTCGGAGCGTGACGTCGCCCTCCAAACAATGGCAGCACTCAGCCGCCTATGCTGCTAATATCTTGATTCAGAAGGACAATCGTCGAAATAACCGTTGAAATCAAGTGTGCACTGCGACACGATTTCAGTGTCCCTCCCAGGACGCGTTGAAACTGCAATGTCGAGGTGCCCATGCCTTCATCGTTGTTGCGTCAGCTTCAGGGCTATGGCCTGACCACCGCCCGCATCCTCTACCGCCTGCCTGATCATCCCGCTCTGCTGCAGACCTATGTCTGGCAGGAATACGATCTTGCTCCGGACTTTCCCGAGCTCAACCGCTTCCTCAATTTCTGGAAGCGCGAGATCGAGGGGCCGTTGCACTCGATCAAGGTCGCGCATCAAGGCGTGATCAGCGCCGCCGAGATGCGGGTCGCCTCGTCCGAGTTCGCGCTCAACTAGGTTCACCTTTCCGCTTGGCGAAGAAAGGAGGTCTGCATCAAACCGCTATTTTGTGAGGGATCGTCCGGCTTTCTCGCCGGGATCTCGCTTCGAAGAAGCTGATTGGTTGCCAGGGTCCGCAAGTTCCTCCCCTTGCATGGCACTGGAAGGATCGGGTTGCCGGCCTGGTGCCGGCGACCCGATTTCATTGGCCTACAATCTTGGACGGTCGTCTCAGTCGCGGCCGTAAGGCGGGGCGGGGATCGCCTGATGCGCAGCCCGGAGCGCCGCCGACCAGCGTTCGCGCAGATCGAGGAAATACTCGTCATTGCGGTCGATCCGGTGCGAGACGTCGACTTCCAGCGCGTCGCGACGGATCGTGGCGACATCGACAGGCATGCCGACGCCGAGATTGGAGCGGATGGTCGAATCCATCGACACCAAGCCGAGCTTCATCGCCTCCTGCAGGCTTGTCTCGCTGGTGACGGCGCGATCGAGGATCGGCTTGCCATATTTGTGCTCGCCAATCTGCAGATATGGGGTGTCACTCGTCGCCTCGATGAAGTTGCCGGCCGAGTAGATCATGAACAGGCGCAGCCGCCCGCCCTTGACCTGGCCGCCGAGCAGCATCGTGACGTCGAAGCTCGCCGCCTGCTGCTCCATCGATTTGCCGTGAATGCGATAGACCTCGCGGATGGCGCGCCCCACATATTGCGCCACCTTGAACATGCTGGGGATGGTGTAGATCGTCTCGATCTCACCGGTCTCCGGATTTTTGACGCCTTCGCTCAGCAGGTTGAGCACAGACTGGCTGACCGCGAGATTGCCGGCCGTGGCAATCGCAATGACGCGGTCTCCCTCCTTCTGGAAGAGGTGCAGCTTGCGGAAGGTCGCGATGTTGTCGAGGCCGGCATTCGTGCGCGTGTCCGCAATCATCACGAGACCTTCGCGCACGAGAATTCCAACGCAATAGGTCATGACCGCATTCCATTTCCGCCAAGCGGCAGATTGTCGGGACTCACGCGCCGAGTCGCAAGCGCCGACGTCGCACGATTCCCGTCACTTTGACGCACCCGCCTCGGTGACGCGGATCGAAACCTTCGGCGAAGCACTCCAGTCGCCATAGGCGGCGCCGCGGACGGGCGCCGCGGCAACCCGGTCGAGCCCGATCGCAAGGCGGACATAGCTGTCCGTCGGGCAGAGATTGGTCGAGGGATCGAAGCCGATCCAGCCGACGCCATCGATATGAGCTTCGGCCCAGCCATGCTCCATTTCCGCCGGCTCGCTCGCCTCCGGGCGGTAGAGATAGCCGCTGGCATAGCGGGCGGGGATGCCGAGATGGCGCGCGGCAGCGATGAAGACATGGGCGATGGCTCGGGGATCGCCACGCTTCGCCGCGAAGGTCGCAATCGCGCTTTCCTCGCTCGCCGCCTCAACCGCGACCTCGTCATGCAGGCCGTCCATGAGCCCGTGCAGACGCGACAGCGGATCGCTCGGCGATGCCGCATCGATCATCTGCGCGAAGCTGCGGATTGCCGCATCCGATTCGGTCAGGCTGGTGTCGCGCAGGAACACGGCCACGGGAAACCGCTCGGACTGGCCGCGGACCATGCCGGCCATGTCATGGGTCTCGACCTCGCCGAGCGCAGTGATCGACAGGCCCTCAAGCTTGCCCTCGGTGGTGAAGGACTGAACGATATTGCCGAAGGGATCGAGCGCGCTGTCGAGGCGGCAGTCGTGATCGACCTCGATGCGCCAGTTGACGACGAACTGGCCGTCATGGCCGCGCGGCGTGAGCCGCAGCGTCTGGATGGCGCCGGTTGCGGGCGGATCAAAGGCGTAGACGGTCTCATGGACGATCCTGAGGCGCATGTCAGGATCCTCTCAGGCGAGATACTGGTCGGTGATCGCCTGGCCAAGGCGCGTGTTGTCGCCGATGAGCTCGGTCAGGAACTCATGCAGACCGCCCTGGAAGACTTCGTCCAGCGTGGCGTTCTGAAGCCGGTTGCGCGTCGAGCGCGCGACCCGCTGGGCCGGTCCCTGCCGCCCATAGGCGCGGGACAGCTCGTCGAGAAATTCGCAGATATGAGCGTAGCAGGCGGCGAGCGAGCGCGGCAATTGCTCGTTGAGGACCAGGAGATCTGCCACCAGCCAAGGCTTGACGCTCTCGCGGTAGACCCAGTGATAGGCCGTGTTGGCCGAGACGGACCGCAGGATCGACGACCACTGGAAGAAATCGAGGCCGCCGCCGACGCTTTCATGCTCCGGCAGAAGCAAATGATATTTGACGTCGAGGATGCGCGCGGTGTTGTCAGCCCGCTCGATGAACGAGCCGAGACCGGAGAAGAAGAATGCGTCGTTGCGCAGCATGGTCCGGTAGGCCGAGCCGTCGAAGCGGAGCGAGGCCTCCTTCACATAGGTCAGGAACGCGTTGAGCTTCAACCGGTCGCCGGCGAGGCGATCGAAATCGCGCAGGCCCAGCCACGCGCCGTTGATCGCCTCCCACATCTCGCCGGTGAGGGCCGTCCGCACCGTGCGGGCGTTGACGCGCGCCCGTTCGAGGCAGGAGCGGATCGAGGACGGATTTTCGGACGACAGAGCCAGGAAGTGCACGACGTTCTCGGCATTTGCTTCCTTGCCGAGCGATTTGAACAGGCCAAGCGTCCCGGTCGCGGCGACGGCCGATTCCCACTCGTTGGATTCGCCGGCATAGGCGATGGGCATCGCAGCGAGCCGGTTGGCGGCGTCCAGGATGCGCGCGGTGTTCTCGGCGCGCTCAACATAGCGGGCGAGCCAGAAGAGGTTGTCGGCGGTACGGCTCAGCACGGATGGAAACTCCGGTAGGAAAGACCTTCAATCCCTCCGCTCCACTGTGGGCGAGGGGAGGCTGGAGCCGCGCCCGGCATCATCCCTGCGGTCGGCGACCGCAGGGGGACGAAGAACGAGGCATCGGCGTGCTGACGCTCGCCGCCGCTATACATCGAGCACCCATGTATCCTTGGTGCCGCCGCCCTGGCTTGAATTGACGACCAGCGAACCTTCCTTGATCGCGACGCGGGTCAATCCACCCGGGACGATGCGCACCTTGTCGCCGCCCGTAAGCACGAAGGGGCGCAGGTCGACATGGCGCGGCGCGATGCCGGAATCGACGAAGGTTGGCGAGGTCGACAGCGCCAGCGTCGGCTGGGCGATGAAATCGTCGGGGTTCGCCTTCAGCTTGGCGGCGAAATCGGCGATCGTCTTGCTGTCCGCGGCCGGGCCGATCAGCATGCCATAGCCGCCCGAGCCGGCAACTTCCTTCACCACCATCTCCGGCAGGTGATCGAGGACATATTTCAGCGCATCCGGCTCGCGGCAGCGCCAGGTCGGCACGTTTTTCAGGATCGGCTCCTCGCCGAGATAGAAGCGCACGATCTCAGGCATGTAGGAATAGACAGCCTTGTCGTCGGCGACGCCGGTGCCGACGGCGTTCGACAGCGTGATGTTGCCGGCGCGATAGGCATTCATCAGGCCGGGAACGCCAAGCGCCGAATCGGGACGGAAGGTCAGCGGATCGAGAAAATCATCGTCGAGGCGGCGATAGAGCACGTCGACGCGTTTTGGCCCCTCGGTCGTGCGCATGTAGACGACATTGTCGCGCACCTGCAGGTCGCGACCCTCGACCAGCTCAATGCCAAGCTTGTCGGCCAGGAACGAGTGCTCGTAGAAGGCGCTGTTATAGGGTCCGGGGGTCAGCAGCGCGACGGTCGGATCTGAGGGCGCCGAGCGCGGCGCGACCGATTTCAGCGTCGCGAGCAGCGCGTCGGGATAGTTTTCGACCGGTGCGATCCGCTGTTCCGCAAAGAGATCCGGGAACAGGCGCATCATCACCTCCCGGTTCTCCAACATGTAGGAGACGCCGGAAGGCGTGCGGGCATTGTCCTCGAGCACATAGAACGTGTCGGGATCGACGCGGACGATATCGATGCCGGCGATCATGACATAGATGTCGTGCGCCAGCTTCAAGCCGGCCATTTCGGGCCGGTAATAGGGGTTGCGATAGATGAGATCCTCCGGCACCACGCCAGCCCTGAGGATATCGCCCTTGGAATAGATATCGGTGAGGAAGGCGTTCAGCGCCTTGGTGCGCTGCTCGAGCCCGCGCGCCAGAATCGTCCATTCCGGCTTGGTGAGGATGCGCGGAATGATGTCGAATGGGATCAGCCGCTCTTCGCCGGCGTCATCGCCATAGACGTTGAAGGTGATGCCAATGCGGCGGAAGAGCAGCTCCGCCTCGGCCCGGCGCGTCACCAGCAGTTCGGGCGGCGTCGAATCCAGCCAGCGCTTGAGCACTTCATAGCCCGCCCGGCAACCATCGCCGCTTGCGCCCATCTCGTCGAAGGCAACGACCATTCCAGCGCTAACTCCCCTGACGTTCCGGACCGTCTCCGGCAAGCACTGTGCCAATGGCTGCGCCCGCCTTCGTCCGGTTCCGTATCCGCGAAACCATGCCACGATATTGCGCATAACGCGCTCAGTCTTGGCTAGTGCCAATTGCGAGACGGGAGGATGCCGGTTTGACGCGGTCGAGAAGGCAGCAGTTTGCCGCACAATTGGGCAACAGCGGCGCAGCCATCGGCGATGGATTGCCTCGCCATCGGCTTCGAGTCCATGATGCCGATCGAGGGCCGCGAGCCGACGGCCGAGGGAAGAGAAGGGAAAGAGCCATGACTGCGTTCGATGCGAAGCGGGATGCTGTGCCGCATGAGAGCGGGGTGATCGTCGTCGATTATCGCGATCCCAACGCACCGGCGCTGTTCGCCGAGTCGCTGAGGCGTACCGGCTTCGGCGTTCTCACCAACCATCCCATGCCGCAGCCGCTCGTCGAGCAGATCTATTCGGAGTGGCTCGCCTTTTTCGACAGCGAGGCCAAGCACAAATACCTTGTCAGCGAGAAGCATGACGGCTTCTTCCCGCCGGCCAAGGCCGAGACCGCGAAGGGCGGCAAGAAGCGCGACCTCAAGGAATATTATCACCTCTATTCCTGGGGGCGTTATCCTGAGGAAGTGTCCGACGCCGCACGGCGCTATTTCGACCTCGCCCATGATCTCGCCGAGGAGCTTCTGACCTGGGTCGATGACAACACGCCGGATGACGTCAAGGCGAAGTTCTCGATGCCGCTGCCCGACATGATGAAGGGGAGCGAGGGAACCCTGTTCCGCATCCTTCGCTATCCGCCGCTGACCGGCGAGGAAGATCCGGACGCGATCCGTGCGGCCGCACATGAGGACATCAATCTCATCACGATCCTGCCGGCTGCCAACGAGCGCGGGCTGCAGCTTCTCAATGGCGACGGCGAGTGGGTCGATGTGCCGTTCGATTTCGGCATGCTGGTGATCAATGTCGGCGACATGCTGCAGGAAGCATCCGGCGGCTACTACTCTTCGACGACGCATCGCGTCATCAATCCGGCCGGCGACTCGCGCCTCCGCTCGCGGGTATCGATCCCGCTGTTCCTCCAGCCGCGGCCCGATGTCGTGCTCTCCGAGCGGCACACGGCTGGCAGCTACCTCGCCGAGCGGCTGCGCGAGCTTTCCCGCAACGACAAGATGTGAGTGGGAGGGGCCGCCCAAGGGCGGCCCCGTTTCGTTACTGGCCGCCGAGCGGAGCGATCGTTAGTTCGCGAGTGACGACGGGCGGCACCCATTTGCCGGTGAGAGCATCGGACTGCGGCGCATAAAGGCGCATGGTCAGGTTGAACGGCCCCTTCGGACCAGGCAGCCAGTTCGCTTCCATCTTGCCGCCCGGCGAGGTCGGCCCGATGACGAGATCGAACGAGCCGTCCGGATTGGTGACGAAGGGCATCCAGCTCGAGACGGCGAACCGATTGAGCGGATTGGCGACCTGGAAGCCGTCCTGGTCATAGAGCGTGACCGACCAGAACGCATCGACCGGCGGCAGTGTGCTCTTGTCGAAATGGATCGTGTAGTTGTTGTCGCCTGAGAGCGGCTTGCCCTCGCTGTCGGCGAGATTGAGCGGGTAGATGGCGTCCCCGGGCAGATTGGCGCCGAGGCCGAACTGCGAAATGACCGCGCGCTTCAGATAGTAGTTGCCATAGACGCCCATCGTGTCGGTGTTGAGCGACCAGCCATTCGCCACGCGGGCAAGGGTCGGCACCTTCCACTTCATCAGCGCCAGTCCGTCGGCCGGGGCCGATTCGACCGCCGCCTTGATGTCGGCTGGCAGCTTGGCGACGTCGAACGGCTTGCCGGGCTCGAGACCGATCCGCTTCATCCGCGCCAGGATCGGCTGGTCGGTGATATGCGGCGGATTTTCGCCCATCAGCTTGGCGCCATAGGCGAAGTATTTGTCGGCCGGCATCGTGTCGACCTGGACCTTGGGCGGCGTCTTCACGTCGACTGATGCATCGATCACCTGAGCGGGAGCCTTCCAGTCACCTTTGCCCCAGGCGGAGAGCGGCGTGATCTTGTATCCGGCCTGAACGGCGTGAACGGCATCATAATCCGATGGACCATCGGTCTTGGTGCGGCCGATGATCCAGACGAGCGGCGTGGGGGCGTCGATCCACTGCGTATCCTTCGGCAGCTTGAACTCTTCGGCAAACTTGTCCTTGAGATCGGGACGCCAGCCGGGCGGGGTGATCAGGAAATGGCCCGCGCCGGTTCCGGTCGTGCGCCAGCCGGGCGAAGCGAACACATCGGTCCACATATCGAGCATCGGCAGCAGATAATAGCGGCCCTTGGTGTCCGGCACTGTGACGACCACCGGCTCCTTGTTGAGGTCGAGCCAGCCGCTCGAATAGAGCGTGTCGAAATTGGGCCGCACCACGACCTTCAGGTCGGCCGGCGGGAAGGTCGGAACATTGACGAAGCTGTTGGCCGGTCCGCCGATCCCCGCGCCGGGCGGCGTGTTGAGGAGCTGGAGCCGCGTGATGTCCATCGTCACCAGCGGATATAGATAGGTAAAGGCGTCGACGGCGATCGCATGCGCCGACGCGGCGTCGAGCTTCGCTTCAGCGGCCTGCGCCGGTTCGGCTGCTCCGGCTGCGAGCCCACCGAGCACGACGGCGGCAGCGGCGGCCCGCAGGCCATACGCAACACCAGCGGTGGCGCGTTTGGAGGTCGGTGTGTCTGTCATTGGATCCCCCGATCAGACGAGCTACGCCGATCGGCCGGCGCGGCGGCGCGCATCCTAGTGCCAGCGATCGAAAGCGGATTGCCCTTTCGCGACAGGCCGGCAACTCAGATCAGCTTCAGGCCCTTGAAGCTCACATTGCCGTTGCGGCCGACGATGATGTGGTCGTGCACGGCGATGCCGAGCGGCGCGGCGATGTCGACGATGGTCTTGGTCATCTGGATATCGGCGCGCGAGGGGGTCGGGTCGCCAGAAGGATGGTTGTGGACGAGGACGATTGCGGTCGCCGAGAGCTCGAGGGCGCGCTTCACCACTTCGCGCGGATAGACCGGCGTGTGGTCGACGGTTCCGGTCTGCTGCACCTCGTCGGCGATCAGGGCGTTCTTTTTGTCGAGGAACAGGATGCGGAACTGTTCCTTCTCCTCATAGGCCATGGCGACGCGGCAATATTCGATCACAGTGCTCCATGAACTGAGCAGCGGCCGGTCGCGAACCGCGGCCTGGGCCTGACGCTTAGCGGCCGCATGGACGATCTTCAGATGCAAAGCCACCGATGCGCCGATACCCGGCACTTCCATCAGCCGGGCCTCGGGGGCGGCGAGCACCTCGGGAAAGGTGCCGAAGCGGGCGAGCAGCGCCTTGGCGATCGGCTTGGTGTCGCGCCGCGGCACGGCTGCGAACAGGATCAGTTCGAGCAGTTCGTAATCGGCAAGGGCAGCGGCGCCGCTTTCGCGGAACCGTGCCTTCAGCCGCTCGCGATGGCCGAGGAAATGCGGCGGTTCGTCGGCGCCATCGTCAAATCCGCTCATGCGCCGGTCGGGTAGGGCGGACAGGTGTGGCCGCGCGGCGACAGGGTGAAGATCTCGCAGCCGGTCTCCGTCACGCCGACGGTGTGCTCGAACTGCGCCGACAGCGAGCGGTCGCGGGTCACCGCCGTCCAGCCGTCCGCCAGGACCTTCACATGCGGCTTGCCGAGATTGATCATCGGCTCGATCGTGAAGATCATGCCGGGCCGAAGAGCGATACCCTCGCCCGGATTGCCGTAATGCAGGATGTTGGGCGTGTCGTGGAAGAGGCGCCCCACGCCATGGCCGCAGAAATCGCGCACGACGCTGCAGCGCTCGGCCTCCGCGAAGGACTGGATCGCATGGCCGATATCGCCGGTCGTTGCGCCCGGCTTCACGGCGGCGATGCCGCGCATCAGCGATTCGTAGGTGACTTCGACGAGCCGCTCGGCGGCCCGCTTCACAGTGCCGACCGGGTACATCCGGCTCGAGTCGCCATACCAGCCGTCGAGGATGAACGTGACGTCGACATTGACGATGTCCCCGTCGCGCAGCGGCTTGGCATCGGGGATGCCGTGGCAGACGACATGGTTGATCGAGGTGCAGGTTGACCGGGTGTAGCCGCGATAGCCGAGCGTTGCCGGCAGCGCGCCATGATCGGCGCCGAACTCGAAGACATAGCGGTCGATCACATCGGTCGGAACGCCCGGCTTCACAATGTCCGCGATGCCGTCGAGGCAGGCCGCGGCGAGCTGTCCGGCGCGGTGCATCGCCTCGAACGCCGCGGGGCCATAGAGCCGGATCTGCCCCGTATTCTTCAGCGGAGCCGCGTCGGCATCGACATAGTTGACCATGGAAACGCTCCCTTATTCCTGAACCACAGCATTCCTCTGTGTCCGGAACAAGCCTTTAGCTGATGTGGATGCACACGATCTCGCGCATCGGGCGGCGAGTTACAAGGGTTTTGACGCCGCGGCGGCCGTTGAGCGGCGAGGTCCAAGCAGATACATACGGAGCCAAAGGCGCAAGGAGATGGCGGATATGGCGGCAGGCAAGGACGATACGGCTCACCGGATCGTGACCGCGGCGATCCTGGTGATCGGCGACGAGATCCTCTCCGGGCGCACCAAGGACAAGAATATCGGCTACATCGCCGAATATTGCACCGCCATCGGCATCGATGTGCGCGAGGTTCGCGTCGTGCCCGATATCGAGGACGAGATCGTCGACGCCGTCAGGGCGCTTTCTGGGCGCTATGACCACGTCTTCTCGACGGGCGGCATCGGGCCGACGCATGACGACATTACCGCCGATGCCATGGCCAAGGCCTTCGGCGTCACGATCGACCACGATCCGCGCGCCGTCGCCATCCTGACCACCCATTATGGCGAGGCCAATATCAACGAGGCGCGGATGCGCATGGCGCGGATTCCCGCCGGTGCCGATCTTATCGACAATCCGGTCTCGAAGGCGCCGGGCTTCACGATCGGCAATGTGCATGTCATGGCCGGCGTGCCGGTCATCATGCAGGCGATGCTCGACGCGGTAACGGCGGGCATCCCGACCGGCGCGAAGATGCTCTCTGCGACGGTTCCCGCCTCGATGGGCGAAGGGCGGATCGCCGCCGGTCTCGGCGCGATCCAGCAGGATTTCCCCGACGTCGCGATCGGTAGCTATCCGAAGATGCTGGACGGCGGCTTCGCCACCGACATCGTACTGCGCTCGCGCGATGCCGCCCGGCTGGAACTGGCGGTGAGCGCTGTGGAAGGGCTCATTGCGGATCTGCTGCGCGCGAAGGGCTGAATTGGGAGCCCCGAGAGCAGGTCGCCAAAAGGCTTGTGCGCCCCAGCGCGTCGGTATTGCTGCGTCATGCCTTTCTGTGGAGCATCTCCTCTGGCAGATTGTGCGCAAGCGCGGGCCGATCCATAGCTCGTTCGCAGAATAGACAAAGGAGACGGGTGTGGCGGACGGTCGAAGCGACAAGGCTTTTCCGGTGTCCTGGGACCAGTTTCACCGGGATGCGCGCGCGTTGACCTGGCGCCTCTCGGGCGACAAGAAATGGGAAGCCATCGTCTGCGTGACCCGCGGCGGCCTCGTGCCAGCGGCGGTGGTCGCGCGCGAACTTGGCATCCGCGTTGTCGAGACGGTGTGCGTCGCCTCCTATCACGACTATCAGGAGCAGGGTTCGCTCAAGGTTCTGAAGGGCGTGAGCCAGTCGGTGATCGATCTCGCCGGCGGCGAGGGCGCTGGCATTCTTGTGATCGACGATCTGGTCGATACCGGCAAGACAGCCCGCCTCGTGCGCGAGATGCTGCCGAAGGCGCATTATGCAACGCTCTATGCGAAGCCCTTGGGGCGTCCCGTGGTCGACACATTCATCACGGAAGTGTCACAGGACACGTGGATCTATTTCCCCTGGGACATGGGCCTGACCTTTCAACCGCCGATCGTCGGCTGAGGAGAGAAGAAAAATGACCGAGCCGACCGATGATGCCGAGTTCGAGGCTTTCGCGGAGGAATATGAGGAGCATCGCGGCGCACTGTTCGAGATCATCTCGGACTATGCCGACGAGCAGGAGCTTGATGACGGGCTCTTGGTCGCGTTGCTGCTGGATCTCGCGGTGACCGCGCGGATGATCGCCTATGCCGACACGATGGAGAAGCCGTCCGCGTCCGGCCTCCGTCTCGAGCTCGACCGCTTCCTGAAGGATGCCGGCGATCATGTCCGCGAAGTGAAGAAGGGCGCCGACGAGTTCATTGCCGATCTCCGCAAGGAAAACGACGAGAACTGAACGGGGCGCCGTTCCAGAGCATTTTCGAGCGAAGTGGATACCAGTTCGCGTGAAGAAAATGCGTTAGATCAAATAGATAGAGCAGTTCCGGTCGGCCGGGGTTGACCGGAACTGCTTTCGATCAGGCTGTCTCCGCCATCGCTGCAAAAGCGTGGCGGGGACCGCCGATGGCGAGGCCGATCGAGCTGCCACCCGCGTCAGTGGCGCTGAACGTCACCGTCTCCCCGGCTTCGGCACGACCCCATGTGGCGACCGCTCCGCCTGCGAGATGCAGATGCATCGCGGGCTGGATCACGTTCACATAGGAATGGCCGAACGTGACCTTCTCGATCAAGCCGGTCCATGACTGCTCGGCGCCAGGCCGGCGGACGGAAAGCGTCACCGCCACGCCGCTGGCGCTCGCGGCGAGCAAGGGCTGGCCGCCGGTATCGCGCGGATCGACGGCAATCGTTGTGCGCGGCAGCGGCGGCACATAAGGCAGCGGCGCCCGCGGCAGACCGTGGAGGGCCGCGTCGAAGCCCTCCGGTCCATCCAGCGCCGTGACCTTGATCACCGAGGCGCCCCAGGCATCCAGGAAATCGACATAGTGCAGCACGGTGTCGTGCGGCGTCTCGCTCACATCGGCGACGATGGCGGCGATCGCGGCGGGGTCGATCAGCGTCCGCCGATCAGCATGGGCGGCCGTGATGAAGCCGTCCTGCATGACGAGGCCGTCAAAGACGCCGATTCGCTCGAGCAGCGCGCCCGGCGCGCGGACGCCGACCAGTGTGCGGCCCATGGCGGCGGCGCGCTCAAGGATTGCAAGCGGTTCGAGGGGGAGGGACTGGCGGTGGGAAATGAGTTCGGTCATGGCACGTCCTGATGGAGTCCTGGCGGCTCGGGTCCAGGGTGTTCAAGGGAGAGCAAGCCGCCGTGGTGCCACGATTCACTCGGGCCGAGGTCTAGCAGCGCGGATGGCGGCGAGGGAAGCCGAAATGTGGGGCCGGGAGGCGGGTTTCCGCCGGAGGCTCTTTCGCGCCAGCGTACAAAATGACAGAACTCCGCCGGAGCGGGCGTGGCGAAACTGGTAGACGCAAGGGACTTAAAATCCCTCGGCCTTGGTCATGCGGGTTCGATCCCCGCCGCCCGCACCAATCGAACAACTGTGAGCCGCCGCCGGCGCTTCGGACGTCCGCCGTTTGGAACGGCACGCCGGATTCAGGCCGCCGCAAAGGCAGCGGCCTGATTGCCGTAAGGCTCAGAGATCGACTGGATCGTCGGGCTTCGCATTGATCGCTGCTGCGGCCTTGGCGAGGATCTCGGCGATCCGGTGCTGTTCGTCTTCCGAGCTGCCGATGGCGGCGGCGATCGCGGCCTTCAGCGTCCGGCGGGCGTCGTTCAGCTCCGCAATGACGCCTGGAATATCGCGGTCAGGCTTCGGGCCGCGACGGTCCTCGTCCTCGCGGCCGAACCAGGCCTTGGCTTCCGCCATGCGGCGGCCGATGCGGGCGAGATGATCGAGCACCGCATCGACGCCGACGCGATTGGCCTGCAGATGACCAAGGCCGGCCTCGGTAATCGAATAGACCTTCTTGTTGCCCTCGCTCACCGAGGCGACATGGCCGCCTTCCTCCAGGAAGGTCAGCGTCGGATAGATGACGCCGGGGCTTGGGCTGTAGCTGCCGCTGGTCAGTTCCTCGATGGCCTTGATGATGTCATAACCGTGCCGGGGCTGCTTCTCGAGCAGCGACAGCACGATGAGGCGAAGATCGCCATCGGCGACCATGCGGCCCATGCGGAAGCCGTCGCCGCCGCGTCCGCCCCTCGGACCGCGCCCGCCGAAGGGCCCGCCATGTTCAGGTCCGCCGCCGCGCGTCATGAAGCTCATAATGCCCTCGAAGCCGGCCGGGCGGCAGCCGTGGCCGTGATGGCCGCGATGATGGAAAATTCCCATGCTTGGGTTCCTTGTTGGTTTCGATATATCTTAAGTACTAACGCAGAACCCATTCGTCAAGATATAACTTACGATCTATCTTGTCGTTTCCTCCCGGCTGGCGTCGCCTCTTTGGCGACTGTCATAGTAGGGTGTGGGCAACGAGCGATGATCCGCCGCAGAGCGCTGCGGATTTGCCGCGTGCAACTCTCGAAGGGACGAGCCGACGCCATGGACATGCCGACCGCGATACCCAGTCCGGCCACGGCGGCGATCCCGCTCGATGCGCGCAGTTGGAACAAGACGCTGTTCGGCATGCTGCTCGATTCGCGCGCCCGGTTCGGTGGCAAGCGGACGGTGATCGAAGATACGCAGCGCAAGCCGCTGACCTTCGACCGTGTCGTGCTCGGGGCCATGGTGCTCGGCCGCGTATTCGCGAAAGTGACGCGGAAGGGCGAGCATGTCGGCATTCTGCTCCCCAATGTCGCGACCGTCGCGCCGACCTTTTTCGGCCTGTCAGCGTTCGGCCGCGTGCCGGCGATGCTGAATTTCACCGCTGGCGCCCGCAATCTCGCGGTCGCCTGCAAGGCCGGAGAGATCCGCCACGTCATCTCGTCGCGCCGCTTCGTCACCGAAGGCAAGCTCGAGGACCTGGTCGAGGCGATCAGCGCTGATGTCACGTTCATATGGCTCGAGGATGTCGGCAAAGCTGTGACTGGCCTCGACAAGGTCGTGGGCGTCGTCTCGTCCTGGTTCGCCCGCGCCGTGCATGCGCGGAGCGGCGCGCGGCCTGATGATGTCGGCGTGCTGCTGTTCACGTCGGGTTCGGAAGGGCTGCCGAAAGGCGTCGCACTGACGCATCAGAACGTGCTCGCCAATGTCGAGCAGTTCCTGCGCACGCTGGAGCTGAGCCCGGACGATTCGCTGTTCAATCCGCTGCCGGTGTTCCATTCCTTCGGCATGACGGTCGGCCTGGTCGCGCCGTTTTCCATCGGCATGCGGGTGTTCTTCTATCCGACGCCGCTGCACTACAAGCAGATCCCGGCGCTGATCAAAGACAGCGGGTCGACGATCCTCATCGGAACGGACACCTTTGCCGCCGGTTGGGCGCGGCAGGCCGAGGCGGATCATTTCAAGAGCCTCCGCCTCGTCGTTCTTGGCGCTGAACGGATCAAGCCGGCAACGCGTGCGCTCTGGCGCGAACGCTTCGGCATCGATCTTTATGAGGGCTATGGGGCGACGGAGGCCGCGCCGGTGATCGCGGCCAACACGCCGCTCTATCACCGCGATGGCACGGTCGGCCGGCTGCTTTCCGGCATGTCCTATAGCCTCGAGCCGGTGCCCGGGCTCGACGAGGGCGGGCGGATGTGGATCAGCGGACCCAATGTGATGCGCGGCTATCTACGCGACACCGATCCCGGCCGCCTCGAAGCCACGGCGGATGGCTGGCACGATACCGGCGATATCGTCACTGTCGATGCCGAGGGCTACATAACGATCCGCGGCCGCGCCAAGCGCTTTGCCAAGATCGGCGGCGAGATGATCTCGCTGGCCGCCGCCGAGGCCTATGTGGCGCAGGTCTGGCCGGACAATGCCCATGCGATGGTGGCCATTCCCGATGAGCGCAAGGGCGAGCAACTCGTCCTCGTCACCGACCGGATCGAGCCGGATCGCGAAGAACTCGTTGCCGGCGCCCGCCTGCACGGAGTCGCCGAAATCATGCTGCCGAAGCGCATCGTGACCGTCGAGGCGCTGCCGATGCTCGGCACAGGCAAGACCGATTATCCTGCGATCGCGGAACTCGCGCGGCCGTAGCGACGACCATCCCGGCTCAGCGCAGCACCTTTTCGAACAGACACGTCTTGAATCGGTCGACAGGGGCGGGGTCGCGGCTGGTCTTGGCCATCAGATTGGCGCCCTGCAGCGAAGCGAGGATGAAGGCGGCGGTGCTGTCGACGTCGAGATCCGCGGACACCTCTCCGGCGTCGGCGGCGGCGAGCAGGCAATAAGCGATCGATGCCTCGATGCCGGCGAAGGCTTCCAGAATCTTCAGGCGGATGGGCTCGCTGTCATTGGCTGCCTCGGCGGCGAGATTGCCCAAGAGGCAGCCTTCGCGCATGGCGTTGCCGTTGAGCCGTTCCTTGCCCTCGTCGATATAGCGTGCCAGCCGCTCCAGGGGAGGCAGAGCATCGTTGCGCAGCGTCGCGGCGATCAGGTCCTCGCCGTCGGTGTAATAGCGGCCGATCACCTCGAGCCCGAAGGCTTCCTTCGAGCCAAAATGATTGGTGAACGATCCCTGCGGAACGCCGGCGGCCTGGACGATGTCGCGCACGCTGGCGCCGCCGAAGCCATGCGCATGCACCACCTCGAGCCCGGTGCTCAGGATTTTCTCGCGGTTCGACGGCTTAGCCATGCCCGCGAATATGTGCGTCCATAGTGGCGTGTCAAGCGGCGACAGGGCCGATCCGACAAATATGTACGTACGTCCATTTTCTTTCTTGCGTCGATACTATGACCGTCCATATTGACCCATGACCGGCAGCGTTGCCGGATTGATTCAGGAGATCAGAATGAGCCATCAGGTCGTCGTCATTACCGGAGCGCTGTCCGGTATCGGCAGGGCCGCCGCTTTCGCTTATGCGGATGCCGGCGCGCAGGTCGTCGTTTCCGGCCGCCGCGACGAGGCGGGCGAGGCGCTCGCGAATGAGCTGCGCAGCCGCGGCGCCGAGGCCGAGTTCGTGCGCGCCGACGTGCGCCACGACGAGGACGTCCGCAATCTCATCGATGTCGCCGTGCAGCGCTTCGGCCATGTCGATGTCGTCGTGAACAATGCCGGCACGGAAGGAATTCCCGGTCCGCTGGTCGATCAGACCGGCGAGAGCGTCGCCGAAACCTTCGATGCCAATGTGCTCGGCACGGTGTTTGGCATGAAGCATGCCCTCCGCGTCATGCTGCCGCGCGGCCAGGGAAGCATCGTCAATGTCTCCTCGCTGCTCGGCCATCGCGGCATGGGCGGCGTTTCGATCTATACGGCCAGCAAACATGCCGTCGAGGGTCTGACCAAGGCGGGAGCGATCGAAGTGGCCGGGACTGGCGTGCGCATCAACGCCGTGGCGCCGGGGCCGATCGAGACCCCCATGATGGATCGCGTCACCGGCAGCGACAAGGACGTGAAGGCGTCGTTCCTCGCCATGGTGCCGCTGAAGCGCGCCGGCAGGCCGGAAGAGATCGCAGACGCGATCCTGTTCCTCGGTTCGGACAAGGCCTCTTTCATCACCGGACAGGTGATCGACGCCGATGGCGGCATGAGCGCCCGCTGACATCTGCGATGGCGCGGGGCGGCGGGGCCACGCGCTCAGCCGCCCTGCCTCCAGCCATAGAGCCAGTCATAGCGCGCCAGCAGCCGCTCGCCGCCGAGCGCCCGCATAGTCGCGTCGCGGAACGGGGCGGCGAGGGGGCTCATATGGTAGATCGCGCCGCTCTGTCGGGCGGCCTGCACGACGCGGGTGACGCGCGGCCGCCGCTCGCTCACATAGCGGGCAAGGGCGACCTCGGTCGGCAGGCCCGGCCGAAGCAGCATGCGCGTCAGCACGGCTGCATCCTCGATCGCCATCGCGGCGCCCTGGGCGAGAAAAGGCAGCATCGCGTGGCAGGCATCGCCGATGAGCGCGATCCGGCCGCGCTGCCACGGGCCGGCCGGATCGACGCCACTGAGGCACCAGCGTGTCCACGTTTGCGGCGCGCCGATCAGCGCCTTGACCTCGTCGGCGCTGCCGCGAAAGCGGCTGCGGATGAGCTGGGTGTCGCCAGGTTCGTTCCAGCCCTCGCCGCGCCAATCCTCTTCAAGGATGGCGACGACATTGATCTCCCGGGCGGCGCGGATCGGATAGACGACGATGTGGCTGCGGTCGCCAAGATAGACGGTGACGCGGTCGCGCGAGAGGCTTTCCGGGGCGTCGGCGGCGGGAATGGTGGCGCGCCAGGCCGTGCGGCCGGTCGGCTCGGCGGAACCGCCGCCGATGCTCGCGCGGAGCGCCGAGCGAACGCCATCGGCGCCGATGAGCAGTTCCGCGGTTTCGGTTCGCCCGCCGGCGGTGAAGGCGATGCCGTCGGCGGTTTCAGTGGCGTTACTGATCGCCGCGCCGCTTGTAATGCCGATGCCGCGATCCGCCTGCGCCGCTGCGAGCAGGATCTCCAGCAGGTCGGCCCGGTGGACAAGGCGATAGGGGGCGCCATGACGGCGGGCAGCGGCGGCGAGCGGCAGGGCGACGACGACGCGGCCATTGGCCATGCCGCGCATTTCGATCGCTTCCGGCCGGACCGACACGGTGTCCAGCGCCGGCCCGAGGCCGAGATGGTCGAGAAGGCGGCCTGCATTCGGCGAGAGCTGCAACCCGGCGCCGACTTCGGAGAACGTCTCAGACCGCTCGAACACGCGAACCGCGAAACCGGCACGCGCCAAGAGAAGCGCGGACGTTAGCCCGGCAATGCCGCCGCCGGCGACCGCGATGGCGCGAGGAGACACGGGGCGCCGTTGCCCTCAGGCAACCATCGGTTCGATGAACAGATGGCCGGGCGGGTTCGATTCCGTGCCGTGCAGGTGCGGATTATAGCGATAGAGCGTCGAGCAATAGGGGCAGACCCGCTCGCCGGTCGCGCCGAGGTCGATGAAGATATGCGGGTGATCAAAGGGCGGCTTGGAGCCGACGCACATGAACTCCTCCACGCCGATCTCGATCAGCGCGACGCCGGAGTCGTTGTGAAAATGCGGGATGACGTGCTCGGCCATGGCGGATTCCGCTCGTTCGACGAATGTTGGCGCGACGATAGAGCCTTGCGGGCGCGATGAACAGACCGTGACGGCGATCCGCCCGGCGACACCTTGGCGCGGCTCGCGGCATCCGTCATAACACCGCTCCCTTCGCCGTCATCCGGGTCCGCCATGCTTTCCTTCCAGTCCAACGGCCATCACATCGCCTTTCTCGATGAAGGCGAGGGCGCTCCGGTCCTGCTGATCCACGGTTTTGGATCGAGCGCGCGCGTCAACTGGGTCAATCCGGGTTGGGTCGATGTGCTGGTCAAATCCGGCCGCCGCGTCATCGCGCTCGACAATCGCGGCCATGGCGCCAGCGACAAGCCGCATGTCGTCGAGGCCTACCGCGTCGCCGCCATGGCCGAGGATGCCCGCAATCTGCTCGTCCATCTCGGCATCGCGAAGGCCGATGTCATGGGCTATTCGATGGGGGCTCGGATCGCCGCCATGCTGGCGCTGACGCATCCGGAGATGATCCGCACGCTGATCTTCGGCGGCCTCGGCTACGGCATCGTTTCGGGCATCGGGCCGTGGGCCCCCGTCGTCGCGGCGCTCGAAACGACGTCTCCCGAGACCATCACCGACCCTGTGGGTCTGATGTTCCGCAAATTCGCCGACCAGACCGGCAGCGACCGCGTCGCGCTGGCCGCCTGCATGAAGGCGACGCGGCAGCCGATTTCGGCCGACGACCTCGCGACGCTGCACATGCCGGTCCTGATCGCGGTTGGCGAAAAGGACGAACTCGCCGGCTCGGCGGCGGCGCTTGCGGCGATCATTCCGGGCGCCGAAGTGCTCGATATTCCCAAGCGCGACCACATGCTGGCGGTCGGCGACAAGGTCTACAAGCAGGGCGTGCTCGATTTTCTTGCCCGCCGCGGACTTTGATAATGTCAGGGGCTGGCAACCCGCCGCAGCGAGCATCATTTACCCCCGCGATCGCCTTTTGTGGCATCGAAGCCCTTATGCTAGTGTCCCGGCCGGAAGAAGCCGGGGCCGAACTCCGGCAAGGAGACGTTCATGTCGACAGTCACCTCGCGCGTCGGTGGCGATAGCCTCGCCAGCTTCGATCCGCTCTGGTCGCGCGTGCGCGCCGAGGCGGAGGAGATTCTGCGCGGCGAACCGGCCCTTTCGACATTCGTCTATGGCTCGATCCTCGGTCATGACCGTCTGGAACGCGCCGTCGCTCACCGGATCGCCAGTCGGCTTGGCCATCCCGATCTCTCCAGCGAATTGATCGTCCAGGCCTTTGAAGAGGCCTTCGAAGGCGATGTGGCGATCGCCCATGCGCTGCGGGTCGATATCCAGGCCGTGGTCGACCGCGATCCAGCCTGCAACCGCTCGATCGAGCCGGTGCTCTATTTCAAGGGCTTCCACGCGATCCAGACGCATCGTCTCGCGCACTACCTCTGGCGTCATGGTCGTCGCGACCTCGCCTATTACCTGCAGAGCCGGTCGTCGGCCGTGTTCCAGGTCGACATCAATCCCGCCGTCTCGATCGGCAAGGGCGTGTTCTTCGATCATGCGACCGACATCGTCATCGGCGAGACCGCGCTGATCGAGGATGATGTCTCGATCCTGCAGGGCGTGACGCTCGGCGGTACCGGCAAGGAGATCGGGGACCGACATCCGAAGGTGCGCCATGGCGTGCTGATTGGCGCCGGTGCCAAGGTGCTCGGCAATATCGAGATCGGCCATTGCTCCCGCGTCGCGGCGGGCTCTGTCGTGCTGCATGCCGTGCCGCCGAACACCACCGTTGCCGGCGTGCCGGCGCGGGTGATCGGCAAGGCTCCCTGTGCGGAACCGTCGCGCACGATGGATCACATGCTTTCCGGCCAGGGCGAGTAAGCCTAAGGTCGTCGCGCAATACTCATCACGAGGTGCCGGAAGCGTCGCACGGGGCGGCATCCGGATCAGTCCGCGCGCTGCGTGGTCCGCCGCCGATTGTCCCCCGACTATGGAGAAAAAATTGGATCGCAAGGAGATCCAGAAGCTCGAGGGCTTCTTCCGCCGGCGTTTCAACATGAAGGACATCACCGTCCGCCAGCGGCCGCGCAAGGACGATTCCGCCGAAGTCTATTTCGGCGAGGAATTCATGGGCGTGCTGTTCCGTGACGACGAGGAGGGCGAGCTCTCCTACAACTTCACCATGGCGATCCTCGACATCGACCTCGAAGAGGTCTGAGGCCCGCTTTGCGGCGCCAGCATGAGCCCTGTCCCGAAACGGGGCAGGTTCGGGCTGGTCGTCCCTTAACGAAGCAGTAACCATGACGCCGCCGCTTTTGGCGGCGTTTTGCTGTGGCGACGACCCTGCTCCTGCCGCGATGGGGCAGACGACGGCGGCACGCTGCCGCCCATCCCGCCGCTCAGGCCATCGGCCGCGGCGCTGGTCGTCACTTTTCTCTTCTGCGGCGTCGCCGGCCCGGTCATCATCATCCGCACAGCCATTGCCGGACGTGGCAAGCATTCTGCGCTCGCCGCACGGGCGCGTTTTTGAAGGGGATCATTGTGATGGCAGTGCATACGCTTGAGGGCATCGGGCCGGAGCTTCCCGAGGCAGGGCGCTATTGGATCGCCCCCGACGCGCGCGTGATCGGCAAGGTAACGCTTGGCGCCGATGTCGGCATCTGGTTCGGCGCTGTTTTGCGCGGCGACAATGAGCGGATCACGGTCGGCGCCGCGACGAATATTCAGGAGCACTCGGTTCTGCACACCGATATGGGCTTTCCGCTCACCATCGGCGACGGCTGCACGATCGGCCATCGCGCCATCCTGCATGGCTGCACGATCGGCGATAACAGCCTCGTCGGCATGGGCGCCATCATCCTGAACGGTGCCCGGATCGGGGCCAATTCCCTTGTCGGGGCAGGGGCTCTGGTGCCGGAGGGAAAGACCTATCCGGACGGCTCCTTGATCATCGGCGTGCCCGGCCGTGTTGCGCGGGCGCTGGATGAGGATCAGATCGAGCGTCTGCGCCAATCAGCGCGAAGCTATGTCGGCAACTGGAAGCGATTTGCCGGCGGGCTCGCCTGAGCGAGCCCCGCCTTACCGCTGGCGTCAGGCTCAGCGCTTCTTGATCGAGCCGACCAGCACGTTGCGGTCGTCGTTGATGGAAACCCAGCGGCCGCTGTCGGTATCGGACTGGCGCTTGATGAACTGGTAATCGGTCGCTTCCCAGAGCTTGATCTTGCCCTCGAGATTGTCGAGCACGAGGTCGCCACGGTCGGTGCGCACGGTGAGAACCGCGTGGCCATCGCCATTGGTCTGGCGGACGACGGTGATCAGCAGCGAACCCGCCGGCCAGCCGCGCTGCATCAGCTCGCGCCGCTTCAGCAGCACGTAATCCTCGCAGTCGCCTTTTCCGATCGTGTCCGGATAGGCCCAATATTCCTCGACACCGTAGATGTGCATGTCCGTATCGGGCTCGATCGCGGTGTTCACATTGTCATTGACCGCGATCATCTCGTTCCACAGCACGGGGGTGAGATGCACCGGCTCGTCGCTGGCCGTGCGCTCGCGGCACTCGATCGGCAGGCGCGCACAAAGGTCATGATGGCCGATCGGCTGGGTGGTCTTGCCGATGACTTGCATGAAAGCAGACTGCCCCTGTGCATTCGCGGCAGTCATGCCGGCGACACCAAGAAGAGCCAGAGCGAAGAGTGAGGTAACGAAGCGCACGCAATACATAGTCGCCGATTTCCCCGTAGCTGCGACGACTATGACCTGCATGTTTTTATGCCGATCTAAACCGCGAGCTCGAATTCGAAACCAAATCTAATCAAATTCGCCGAAAGGTTTATTGTTCTTGTTAACCTTTCGTTAAATAGTATGGCGGGGCGCGGGCAGCAGCAAGCGTAACCTCTTGTTAAGGTTAATTCCGCGCGTGCCGCGGCGGCGGCCGCACCGTGGTTGGGCAGGAGGCTTTCCGATCGTCAGTCCGCGGCCGGGACGGCGCCGAGGTCACCGACGGCTGGCGGCGATCAGGCTGCTTGCAAGGCGCGTGCGATCGAGAGGATGTTTGCCGCTTTGAGCGCGGTCGAGCCGCCGATCCTTGGATGTGCCGATGCACGACGGACCGAGGCCGCTTTAGCGGGCTTTGGGCGTGCAATGCGCGATGAAACACCGGCGTGCCACAAGCCGGATGGTCAGTCACCGCCGCGTTGGCAATACCGAGCGGGCGCTTGGTCCGGACTTTAGGACCAAACGCGGGGGCCGGCTTCGTCCTGAACGGAGTGGAAGGAGACGGCGGGAATCATAGCGTTCGAGGGCCGGCCGGTGCGTTGTGGCCTGTTCGAGCACGATGTTGGCGTCCGAAACGGGAGAGGGCCGCCATCTCTGCCGCAGTTTTCTTGTCGAGCGCCGGCGGGCGGCAAGCGTCAGCGCTTGCCACCGTCGAAGACCACGAGGTGGTGATGGCGGCGGCCGGCAGCGAGCGCACCGGCCGGCATGACCGGGAGAGCGTCGCGGCGATGGGAGGCCATCGGCGAGAGCGGCAGGCCGGGCGAGGGGATCGAGGGATGCAGCAGCACCGGCCGTTCGTCTGGCCAGATGAGGCGAAGGCTGGTGATCGACTGGCGGATGACGGGATGGATGTCGAGCCAATAAGGCCGCTCCAGCGGCGCCATCAAGCCGAGAATGCGGTCATAGATCCGGCCGCCGCGCGAAAGTGGCAGCACAACCATCTCCCAGGGCGCGGTCTGGCCGCGGTCGTTCACCGTCTCGACGCCGATCACCGCCGCCGCGGCATCGACGCAAACGGCCGTCAGCAGCGTGTCGATCGCTTCGATATCCTCGTCGCCCCACAGGCTCAGGAAATTGCGACCCTTGAGCTCGCGGCCAAAATGCGAGCAGAGCCGCGTCCCTGCCAGGCGGAACGGATACTGCGTCGGGCCGGCGTTCTCGAGGATGAACGTGTCACCGAGCAGGGCATGGATCTCGGCCGGCTCGATCGCGCCACGCGGCGGCGCCGCCTCGGCGCCACGGAGCCGCGTCCAGTAATCGTAGAGCTCTCGGGTATTGCGATGCTTCATTCCGCCCTTCTGAGTCCCGTTTTGGTGCAGGGGGGCGGCGCGCCGACCGGCCTTTCGGCCACCACTGTGCGACCAAGGGACAGTCAGCCCCCCGGCCAACATGGTAAACGGTTTATGTGCACGCCCCGTGCCAAACGCGCGCCGGACAGCAACATCGCCGACTCACCTCCGCACGTGGCGACATGGTTGCGAATTCGCGCGCTGCATGGCAATCCTGTCGCGTTCACGGGGCGTCTTTGACCGGGGGGTAAAGACGGGACGTGACTGGGGCCGTTTGTGCGCGCTTTCGCGAGCAGCGCCGGACGGCCCCTCTCTTTCATCAAGCCATGGGCGCGGTTTCGCGTGAGACGGCCTTCCGTCCGCCGCGGGCGCTTGTGTGCCGAGCAACGGGACTTTATCTCCAGGCGATGAACGAGCATTACAAGCCGACGGCGCGCGAGCCGGTCTTCAATCTGCCGCCCGTCGTGATCGCTTCGGTGGCGGTGCTCGGCATCGTCCATGCCATCCGGGTCTGGCTGCTCAATCCCGACCAGGACGCTTGGGTCATCGCGGCCTTCTCGTTCGTCCCGGTCCGGATCACCATGCCGTCGACCTTCGGCTTCGATTGGCCGGGCGGGGTCGCGGGCGATGTCTGGACCTTCTTCAGCTACGCCTTTCTGCATGCCGACTGGATGCATTTCGGCATGAACGCGCTCTGGCTCGCTGCTTTCGGCACGCCGCTGGCGCGGCGCTTCGGCGCCCTGCGCTTCACGTTGTTCTCGCTGCTTGGGGCAGCGGGCGGTGCAGCGCTGCATCTTGCTTTCGATCCCAATGGCGTCGCGCCGCTGGTTGGTGCGTCTGCTGCGATCGCCGCGCAGATGGCGGCTGCGGCCCGCTTCGCCTTCTCGCCCGGTGGACGGCTCGGTGGCGGCGGCCTCAGTCCCGACGCCGATCACCGGACGGCACTGTCGATCGCCGAAATGATCCGCAGCCGCCGGGTGATGATGTTCCTCGGCGTCTGGTTCGTGTTCAATCTCATCTTCGGCTTGTTGTTCACGCCGCCCGGCGTCCATGGCCAGGTGGCGTGGGATGCCCATCTCGGCGGCTTCGTCGTCGGACTGCTGTTCTTCCCGATCTTCGATCCGGTGCGCCGTCAGGCGGCGTGAGGCGAGGGCGCATGCCGGCCGGCTTGCGTTGCCGTCCGGCGAGGCTCATCATCATGGCGACGAGGTGCCCGGACCGGACCACCTGACAGAGCGGCTGGCGCCTCGCTTCAAGGGAGCCGACGCCATGACTGTTGCCGCTATCCTCGCCCGCAAGGGCCGAGACGTCATTACCGTCCAGAAGACGACATCCATTGCCGATGTGGTTCGCATCCTCGCCGAGCGGCGCATTGGCGCCATTGTCGTCGCCGACGATTTCCAGCGCATCCTCGGAATTGTCTCGGAGCGGGATATTGTCCGCATGCTGGCCCATGTTGGGACGGACGGACTCACGGGCGATGTCTCGACCATCATGACGGCGAAGGTCGTCACCTGCGCCGATCAGGACACGATCAATGTCGTCATGGAGCGGATGACGCATGGCCGGTTCCGTCACCTGCCGGTGGTCGAGGACGGCCGCGTTTCCGGCATCATCTCGATCGGCGATGTGGTGAAGGCGCGGATCGAGCAGGTCGAGCGCGAGTCTGAGGAGATCCGCGCCTATATCGCCATGGCGTGAGTCGGCCTATCCGCCATAGACCTTGTGCGGATCGAACAGCGGCTCGTCGCCAGTCCATTCCAGGCTGAGTGCGGGCGTTGCCGGCTGGCCGATCGGGACGCGACGATAGAAGCAGCCCTTGCGGCCGGTATGGCAGTTCGCGCCCGTGCCGGCCGTCGTGACGCGGATGAGGATCGCGTCCTGGTCGCAGTCGACCCGCATCTCGGTGACGGTCTGGACATGGCCGCTGGTGCCGCCCTTGTGCCAGAGCTCCTGGCGCGAGCGGCTCCAGTACCAGCCTTCGCCGGTCTCGATCGTCCGGGCGAGCGCTTCCGCATTCATCCAGGCGACCATGACGACATCGCCGCTCGCATCGTCGACGACGATGGCGGCAATGAGCCCGTCGGCGCCGAAGCGCGGCATCAAAGAGAGGCCTTCCTCGACCTCGTGATGACTGCCAGGCGCTGCGAAAGGCGCGGTCATGCTGCCTGCTCCTCCTTGAGCGTCAGCCCCACGCCGAGCGAGGCCAGCGCGTCCCAATAGGCCGGGTATGTCTTGCCGGTGCAGTCCGGGTCGAGAATGGTGATGCCGCCGATCTTGAGTCCGGCAAGGGCGAAGCTCATGGCGATGCGATGGTCGGAATAGGTCTCGATCTCGGTCGGCAGCGTCTGCCCGGCAAGGCCCGGATCGGCCGCGACGACGAGATCGTCGCCTTCCTCATGCGCAAGACCCGGGCGAATTCGCGCGAGTTCGGTCGAAAGCGCGCGAATTCGGTCGCATTCCTTGACGCGCAGATTGGCGATGCCGGTGAAGCGCACCGGCGTCGCGTTGAAGGCCGCCAGCACGGCAAGCGTCGGCACCGCATCCTGCATCTGCGAGCCGTCGATGGTTGCCGGGAGATGCGGGAAGGCGGCAATCAGCGCCGCCGCCTTGGCGTCGGGCTGTGTGAAGGCCTCCGGCGCAGTGCCGAGGTCGATCGCCCCGCCCGTCAGTGCGGCGGCTGCCCAGAGATAGGTCGCTGCCGAGGCATCGGGCTCGACATGAATGTCGGCGGCGCGATAGCCGGTCGGCTCGACGCGCCATGTGACATCGTCGCGCTTGGTGACCGTCGCGCCAAAGGCTGCCATCGCGGCGACCGTCAGGTCGACATAGCCGCGCGCGCCGATGTCGCTGCCGGTCAGCGCCACATCGACGGGCCCGGTGCCGCAGGCCGCTGCCATCAGCAGCGCCGAGACATACTGGCTGGAGAGGCTGCCATCGATCTCGATACGCCCGCTGCCGAAGCGGCCGGTTCCGTGAACGGTGACCGGCGGGTAGCCGTCCGCATCGCTGCAGTCGATGCCGACCGAGCGCAGCGCCGCAACCAGCGGCCCGATCGGACGCTTGCGCATATGCGCATCGCCATCGACGACGACGGTGCCATCGACGAGGGCGACTGCCGCGGTCAGGAAGCGCATCGCAGTGCCGGCATTGCCGAGATAAAGCGCGCCGGCCGGCGGGTCGAGGCGACCCGTCGAAGTCACGATGAAACTGGTGGCGTCCGGCTCGTCGACCGTAACGCCCATGTCGCGCAGAGCCGCGGCCATGAGCTTGGTATCGAGGCTTTTCAGCGCCCCGGTGATGCGGCTCGTGCCGCTCGCCAGTGCCGCGAGCAGCAGCACGCGGTTGGTGATCGACTTGGAGCCGGGTGGGGCGACATGGCCGTAAAGCGGGCCGGTCGCCGGCGTGATCGTGATCGCCTTGCTGATGCGCGGTGCCGCTTCGGTCATGCTGTCGCCCTTACTCGGGGAGGGAAGGAGAGCGGCTTAGACCAAACAGGAGACCGCGCACAAGAGGCGGGGTCTCCGCCAAGCCTGGATCACGTCACCGTTTCACCGAAACGGCGACATGACCTAAGTCCTTGCCTGGCCGCGTTTCCTTTACGCGAACCGGCGTCCACTTCGCTCGGAAATGCTCTAGCGACGGCCCTCGACCAGTTGGAGGAAGCGCGCCCGCTCGTCACGATCGGTGCTGAACACGCCCTTGAAGCTGGTCGTGACGGTCGAGACGCCGGATTTCCGTGCGCCGCGCATCGAGACGCAATGATGCTCGGCCTCGATCAGCACAGCGACGCCGCGCGGCTGCAGCCCTGTCTCGATCGCATCGGCGATCTGCTGCGTCAGTCGCTCCTGCATCTGCAACCGCCGGGCGAAGGCATCGACGAGGCGCGCCAGCTTGGAGAGGCCGACGACGCCGTCCTTCGGCAGATAGGCGATATGCGCCTTGCCGATGAACGGCACCATGTGGTGCTCGCAATGAGAATGGAAGGGAATATCCCTGAGCAGGACCAGATCATCATAGCCGCCAGCCTCGTCGAAGACGCGGTCGAGGATCGCGGCCGGATCCTCCTCATACCCGGCGTAGAACTCGCGATAGGCCTTGGCGACGCGGGCGGGCGTCTCGATGAGGCCCTCGCGCGCCGGGTCGTCACCAGCATAGGCGATGAGCGTACGGACGGCGGCTTCCGCCTCGGCGAGGCTCGGGCGCTGGGTCGTTCGCGGGGCGTATTTCAGGTGCGGCGGTGTCTTCGCGTCCATGCTCGGCTCCGATGACGGATTGGTTCGGAGCCTTGTATCTGGATCGCGACCCTGCGACTTTCTATATCCATCGCGCCGGAGGCGCCAATGATCGACGAAATCTACAGTGCGCGGATCCTCGCATTCGCTGCCAATATCGAGCGTATCGGCCGCCTTCCCGCGCCGGACGCGAGCGCGCGGGCTCATTCGAGGCTCTGTGGTTCGACCGTGACGATCGATCTCAGCATGGAGGGCGATGTCGTCACCGATTTTGCCCATGACGTGCGCGCCTGCGCGCTCGGCCAAGCGTCCTCGGCGATCATGGCACGTCATGTCGTCGGTGCGACGGCTGCGGAACTGCGTGGCGTGCGCGCGGCGATGATCGCCATGCTCAAGGACGGCGGTCCACCTCCGGAGGGGCGCTTCGCGGATTTGAGGTTTCTCGAGCCGGTGCGCGACTATCGCGCGCGCCATGCCTCGACGCTCTTGACCTTCGACGCGGTGGTTGAGGCCATCGACCAGATCGAGGCGAAACGGGCCGCGGTGGCGGCGGAATAGGGATCGCGACATGGGTTTCGATCATCTCGGCTTCAATGTGAGCAACTTCCTTTTGAGCCGCGACTTCTATGTCAGCCTGCTGGCGCCGCTCGATATCGGGGTCGTGCATGAGACGGATGAGTGGGCGATGTTCGGAGAGAACGGTCAGGGTCTTCTCTGGATCGGAAGCTATGGCGCGCCGCCCGGGCCTGTCCATTTCGCGTTCCGGGCGAAAGACCGCGCCGCCGTCCATGCCTTTCATGCCGCCGGCATAGCGGCGGGCGGGCGCGACAACGGCGCTCCGGGGCTACGGCCACAATACCATCCTGGCTACTACGCGGCGTTCATCCTCGATCCGGACGGGCACAATGTGGAGGCGGTGGTCCATGAGCGGACATAGCCAAAAGCTTCCGGCGCGCAGCGGGTTGGCAGCACTGGCGCTCGCCGCGGCGCTGCTGACCGGCGGGCTTGCCGCGACGCCGGCCTTCGCGCTGTCGGCCGATGCGCAGGCGATCGTCAATCGGCTGCAAGCGACGATCCCTGACCTTAAGCCGGTCTGCTCGGACCGTACCAAGCTCACCGCAGCCGTGACGGCCGCGACGATCGCTCTGGCCGAGGCGAAGAAGATCAACGGCGACCACGATATCGCGCGCAAGGCCGGCACGGAGGCGGGATATTATCTGTACTTCCATTGCCCACCGGCATGAGCCTGGCCACCACCACGAGGCCCACCCCGGTGTGCCTCGCACGGTCGAGCGTTCGCGCAGCCTGCCGGCGCTCGTCGGCATCGGCCTGATCCGTGCCTATAAGCTCGTTTTGTCGCCGTTTCTCGGCCAATCCTGCCGCTATCTGCCGACCTGCTCCAGCTATGGCGAGGAGGCGATCGGCCGGCATGGCCTCTGGGCCGGCGGCTGGATGACGCTTGCCCGCTTCCAGCGTTGCGGCCCCTTCGGCGCGTCGGGGTTCGATCCGGTCCCGGAGGTGCTCCGGCCCGATGCGCGCTGGTACCTGCCCTGGCGCTACGGCCAGTGGACGGGCCGCCATATCGACCCGGCCACGCGGCTCGACCGCTGAAGAGCTTCAGCGATCGGAGCGGGCGTCGAAATCGCGTTGTGATTGCTCGATCGGCGCCTTGTTGACGCGTGACCAGTCCACGAGCCTGACGACCAGTTCGGCAAAGCTGCGGCCGCGGTCGGTGAGCGCGTAGCTGACTTCCGGCGGATTGGCGGGTGTCACCGTCCGCGTCACCAGCCCATCACGCTCCAACCGACGCAGCGTCAGCGTCATCATGCGCTGCGAGATACCGTCGAGAGCGCGTTCGAGCTGGCGAAAGCGCTTCGCTCCCGGCGCGAGCTCCGCGATCGTCATCACGGTCCATCGCTCGCCCAGCCGATCGAGGATCGTCCTCAGCCCACAATCCTCGTGTTCCGGCTTGCCGCAGGGCTCCAGTCCGGCGTCTGCAACTGCGCCCTCGGCGAACATCAATGTGCCTCCTTATGTGCCGGCAACCGGACGAATAGGTAAGGGCCGGTTCAATCATTGGGAAGAAGCGATGATACTGGTGACAGGAAGTTCTGGCCAACTCGGCGCGCTCGTCCTCGCAAAGGCTTGCGAGGCTGGACTCGCGGCGATTGGCGCGAGCCGGGGCCTCGGCGATCAGGCGCCGGGTCGCCGACGACTTGACTTCGACGATCCCACGGCGATCGACCTCTCGGGCGTCGAGACCCTGTTTTTGGTGTCGGCAGGAGCAGCGGAGGACGATGTCGTCATCCGCCGCCATGACGCCGTCATCGCGGCGGCTGAACAGCAGGGCGTCGCGCAGATCGTCTATACGAGCCTCGTTGCGGAAGGCGATCATCTCGCCTTCGCACTCGCGCATCGCTGGACCGAGCGGCGGTTGAAGGAGAGCGGGCTGGCCTGGACGATCCTTCGCAATGGGCTCTATGCCGAGCTGATCGGCAGCTTGGCTGCGCCTTTGGATGGCCGCATCCGCGCCCCCTTTGGCTCGGCTCCCATCGCGCCGGTTGCCCGCGAAGACCTCGCCGACGCCGCCGTCGCCGTGCTTGCCGATCCGTCCGGGCATGTCGGTAAAACCTTTGAACTCGGTGGTGTGTCCGCCTGGAGGATTGCCGACCTCGCAGAAGCGCTCGGCGCGTCCTATGAGCCGGGCGAACTTGCCGCCGAACGAATCCGCCTCGATGGCCTGCCGCTGCTGCCGTTCCAGCCGGCCATGCTGATGTCGATCTATTCGGCGACCGCCGCGGGGTTCCTCGCGTCCGGCAGATCCGATCTCCCGGGCCTGATCGACGCCCCGGCCCGCGACAGCCTCGCCATAGCCATGGCTGCGGCACGTCAACCTGCATAGATGCATAGCCGCCCCCGGAGGAGGGTGCTGGCGGCCGGTGGACCGCATCTGGCATGATAGCGCGGCGGAGCGGGATTCCGGCCCGCCGAGGCGTCGCCGAACTCGCCACATGCGACGCCCTTTCTCGATGATCACCGGCGAGCTCTGGAGCATCGATCCTGAAGGAGCCGGTTTCCACTTTTTTCGACATCGACGCCGCCGGCTTCCGACAGGCGCTGCGGCTTGCGTTGGCGGCGTGGCTTGCCTTCGCCATCGCGACGCTTGCCGGCATTCCGCATGCCTATTGGGCCGCGATGCCGGCCTGGGTCGTCGTGCAGCCCTTGCGCGGCCTCTTGATCGAGCGGGCGATCTTCCGCTTCATTGGGACGCTGATCGGGGCGGCGGCCGGGCTCTTGGCGCTGAAATTGCTGCCGAATCCGGTCGCGGTGATCCTGGTGCTCGGCGTCTGGGTCGGGCTTGCCGCAGCACTGGTTCATGTCGTGCGCGGCGTCCAGTCCTATGGCGTCATGCTTGCGGGCATGACAGCGGCGATCGTCATCCTGCCGACGGTGCTCTCGCCGGATGGGTCGTTCGATCTCGCGCTGGCGCGCGTCGCCTGCACGCTGATCGGCGTCGTCGTGGTGACAGTGGTGCTGGCGGTGTCGACGCCGCGCGCCGAACGCGGCGCCTATGACCAGACGCTGCGCCGGATCGCCAGCGAGGCCGTGCGATGGGCTGCCCGGCGGCTTGACGGCGGGGCCGGCGGTCCGGCACCGCTCGTCCCGCTCGCGCCGGCGCTCGCCGCGTCGACGACGGTCACGGCCGGATCGATCGATGGCTATCGCCGCTACAACGGGATCATCGCCGAACTCGTGGCCGTGGTCACTGTGCTCGCACGCGCCGCAACCCTCGGTGATCGTCGCCGGCGCGGCGAGGCGGTGGCGGTACCGGCGGAAGCCGTTCGATCCTTTGCCGAACGGCTGGAAGCCGACCCACCCGCCGGCGCGATGGCGGCGGCTGCCGCGGTCACGGCGTCCGACCGCGATCTCGGCGATGGTCTCAGCCGATTGGCCGTTCGCGAGGTGTCCGCCGAGCGCGCCGCCACTGCGGAGCCGCGACGCTGGTCGTTGTTCCGCGCTGTGCTGTCGCCGCAGCGCGACACTGCGGTGGCGCTGGAATCGGGCCTTGTCGTTGGCCTCGCGACGACGGCATCGGCGCTGGCCGGGCTGGCCGTGCCCTGGCATCCGGCCGAACTGGCGGCCCTCGGCGTCTGCATCTTCACGATGGTCATGACGTCGCTGCCGGCGCCGCGCCGGGCCGCTTTGCAGACGCTTGCTGGTGTCACGACCGGTCTCGTCTTCGCCGTGTTCTACCGGTTCGCGATCCAGCCGCATGTAGCGAGCGTGCCGGAGTTGATCGCCTCACTCGCGCCATTTCTGCTGCTCGGCGGCCTCGCCCGGGTCGGCAAGCGGACTGCGATCCCGGCGATCGATGCCAATATGTGCTTCCTGCTTGTCAGCCAGCCCGTGCTCGGCGCATCGGGCACCGCCGCAGACATTCTTGGCGGTGCGGCCGCATTCCTCGCCGCGGCGCTCGTCGTTTTTGGTCTGATGCGGCTGCTCCCCGACCGGGTGGCGCTGCTCGCCGAGCGGACGCGGCGGGCGATCCGCCGTGATCTGGCGCGGCTCGCCTCGGCGGCGGTTCTGGCACATGAGGGTCCAACACGCCCGTTCCAGTGGCAGCTCGGCCGCCTGAGTCTTCGCCTCATTCGCGCCGCCGGCCTGCCAGAAGCGGACGGCGACACGCTCGTCGCCACGCGCCGGCTTGGCGATGCCCTTGCCGCCATGCGCGTTCATGAGGGCCGCCCAGGTGCCGACGCGCAGGCGATCGGCCGTGCCGTGGCTGCGCTGTCGATGACCGCTGACGTCGCGCATGGAGCGGAGACGTTGGAAGCGCTCGCGCGTGGCACTGAAGATGCCGAGGCTGCGATGCTGATGCGCGATGCAGGCGCGGCGCTGGCCGCGAGCGGGGCGCTGACGGCGGGATTCGGCGCCCCCGCCTGAGCGGCGCGCATAATCCGGCATTTTCTTCCGGCGCCGTTTGGGTTATGCGCTCGCTGGCGCACAAGGCGCATGAGACCCCATCCGCGGCCACCGTCCTTCGCCGGCCGCACAACCGCTTACCCGCGCTCGTCTGCGGGAGTGAGCAGGAGAGACCCGATGATCCATCTCACCTTTCCCGATGGCTCCGTTCGCGAATTCGCCGCCGGCACGACCGGGCGGCAGGTCGCCGAGAGCATCTCGAAATCGCTGGTCAAGAAGTCAGTTGCGATGACGCTTGGCGGCACGCTGACCGACTTGTCCGATCCGATTACCGCCGACGCCCCGATCGAGATCGTGACGCGCGAAGATCCGCGCGCACTGGAACTCATCCGCCACGATGCGGCGCATGTGATGGCCGAGGCCGTGCAGGAGCTTTTCCCGGGCACCCAGGTCACCATCGGCCCGGTGATCGAAAACGGCTTCTATTACGATTTCTACCGTCCGGAGCCGTTCACGACCGATGATCTGCCGAAGATCGAGGCGAAGATGCGCGAGATCATCACGCGCAACGCTCATTTCACCAAGGAAATCTGGACCCGCGAGGAAGCGAAGCGCGTCTTCGCGGCCAAGGGCGAAGCGTTCAAGCTC